>JAZNLF010000175.1:0-3537 GCA_045578945.1 Clostridia bacterium
TGGAAGGGGATTACGCGCGAAATGCGAAGGGTGATGCATCCAAAGGCAGTCAGCAGTATTCATCTTGACGGCAAGGCGATGCCGGACGCAACGGTAAGAAGCGTAATGGTGTATCTTGGTATCTATGTCATTGTGTTTTCCGCATCCCTTCTTTTGGTATCGCTTAATAATTTTGACTTTGAAACCACGATGACATCCGTTGCGGCATGTATCAATAATATAGGGCCGGGTATTGGTAATATTGTTGGCCCTGCAGGCAGCTATGCAGACCTCTCAACCCTTTCGAAAATTGTACTCTCAGCAGATATGCTGCTTGGACGACTTGAATTTATTCCGCTTATGGTTGTTTTTGCCCCTTCTGTCTGGAAAAATAAATTCATATAAAGGAAGTGTAAATCGCATGCAAAAACTGATGGATGCGGTCGATAAACACCGCAAATTGATTCTGGATGCGGAACGGCATATTTGGAAGCATCCCGAAACAGGCTATCGCGAGGTAAAGACCTCAAAGTACATGGAAGACGCATTTGAAAAAATGGGGTATACGCTGGTGCGGGCAGGAAATATTCCCGGCTTCTACACCATACTGGATACAGGTCGCCCCGGTCCCGAGATTTTGATTATGGGCGAAATGGACTCTCTGATTTGCCCGAATCATAAGGAAGCAGACCCCGAAACAGGGTATGTCCACGCTTGCGGTCATCACACACAATGTGCGACACTTTTAGGCATTGCGGCAGCGCTTAAGGAGCCGAATGCTTTGGATGACCTTTGCGGACGCATCCGTCTTTGCGCCGTTCCTGCAGAGGAACTGATTGAAATTGAATATAGAATGGAACTGAAAAAGCAAGGCATTATCAAGTATTTTGGCGGCAAGGGTGAGTTTTTATATCGCGGATATTTTGATGGGGTGGACATGGCGTTTATGGTGCATGCGTCCCAGGATTTCTGGGTGCGGTGCGGCTCGATAGGATGTATTGCCAAGAATGTGCGCTACAAGGGCGTTTCTGCACATGCAGGCGGCTCTCCATGGGATGGCAAAAATGCCGTATATGCGGCAACGCAGGGCCTTTCGGCAGCCAATGCCATTCGTGAAACATTCCAGGAAAACGATATTATTCGTTTTCATCCCATTATCACACACGGCGGCGCTGTTGTAAATGCAATTCCCGAGCTTACAACCATCGAAAGCTTTGTGCGTGGTGCGACCTTTGATGCCATTTTGCGTGCAAATAAGAGAATCAATCAAGCGCTTTGCGGCGCAGCAGTATCCCTTGGTACACAGATTGAAATCAACGATATGCCCGGTTATGCGCCACTTCTCAATGATAGAAACATGATGGAAGTTGCAAAGGAAGCGGCTGCACTTGCCATTCCGGAGGAAGCGTTCCATATTAATGAAACGATGAGCTCGGGCAGTACAGATATGGGTGAGCTTTGCGGGCTGATGCCGGTTGTGCATCCGTATGCGGGTGGTGTCGTCGGGCGTGGACATGGAGATAATTACTATATAGAAGATCCGGAAAGAGCATGTGTAAAATCTGCTAAATTGCAGCTTGCGATGTTATATCTCCTGCTTCGTGACGAAGCAAAGCGTGCAAAGGAAATTATAGAAGCATTTGAGCCGCAGTTCCCCTCAAAGGAAGCATACTTAGAATTTATTGACAGTATCAATCGGGCGGGGGACAGAATAACGTATCGTGAGGACGATACGGCGCTGGTTCAGCTCTGATAAATAAAAAAATCGAGGTTTAAAACCTCGATTTTTTTATTGCAATCTTTTTATACCTGCGAAATGGGGAAGGATCTGCAAATTGCCTCTTTCGCAGAAGTTAAATCCCGAACTTCGCCTGTTTTCAGCATCTGCTGAATGATATTGCCGATTGCGGTGGCTTCTGTAGGCCCTGCGTACACGGTTTTGCCCGTATACTCGGCAGTCAATGCATTTAAATATGCATCCTGCGAGCCGCCGCCAATGATATGAATTTTGTCATAGACGTTACCTGTAACTTTTTCAAGCTCACGCACCGTTTCGCCGTAGCTTTCCGCAAGACTGTGATACACACAGCGGAGCGTGTCACCAAGGGAGGCGGGCGCCGCCGCGCCGTGCTCTGTAAGATAGGTACGGATTGCATCTATCATGCTTTCGGGCGCTAAGAATAAATCATCATTGACATCAATTTTTCCCGTGTAGTCGGATGCCATTGCCATATCGCAAAGCTCACTGAAGGAGTATTTATCGGAAAGCTCACGCTTTATGGACTGGATAATCCAAAGGCCCATTATATTTTTCAGATAACGACTGCCGCCGTCATGCGCACCCTCGTTGCTAAAGCCTGCCGCGCGCCCTTCCTGTGTCGATAAAACCTCAGGTAGGAGCGTACCCATCAAGGACCATGTGCCGCTACTTATGAAGATGCAGGGGTCTTCGGTCGGGACAGCCATTACCGCAGAGGCAGTATCATGTGCAGGGGCAAGGATAACCTCGCAATCCAGTCCCGTTTCCGCCATTACGGCAGGGAGCAATCGACCGACCGGGGTGCCGGGCATGCAAGGCTTTTCAAAAATATGGCGCGGGAATCCTAAGGCATCTAAAAGCTCGCCGTCAAAATCGCGTGTGACCGCATTCAGCATCTGCGTGGTGGTAGAAACAGTAAATTCATTTTTCTGCACACCCGTCAGTAAGAAGTTAAAGTATTCGGCAAGATGCAGATAACGCTTTGCTTTTTTTAAATCATCCGAGGTTTCAGCAATGCTGTAAAGCTGATAAATGGAATTGTAGCGCTGCGTCTGCACACCCGTAGCTGCATAAAGCTTTTCATAGGGGAATTTTTCATAAACCTTTTCAGGCATGCCGTCCGTTCTGCTGTCGCGATATGCTACGGTATCGCCTAAAATTGCGTTATTCTCATCCAAAAGCACAAAGTCTACGCCAAAGCAGTCTATCGCCATGCTGACAGGCTTTTTTCCGCGCTCGGCACAAGCTTTCATGCCATTTTTGATTTCCGAAAACAAGCGGTCAAGCTCCCAGCAAAGATGACCACCGCGACGGACGTTTCCGTTTTTGAAGCGATACACCTCTTCGATAACAAGTTTCCCATTTTCATAGCTTCCTAAAATGTGGCGGCCGCTGGACGCGCCGATGTCTACAGCAAGATAATACATATGTTAAAAAGCTCCTTTCATAAATCCCTTGGTTATGACGCAATAAAGCGTGTGCAAATTGCTAATGCTTCACCCGTGGTTAAGGTTTGTGCAGGCAGAAGATTGCCGTCGGAAAGCGGCAGAATACCGCTTTTTACAAGATATCCTACACCTGCTGCTGCCCAGGTGGCTACACCGCCTGCGTCAGGGGCAGATGCAATGTGTGCGGCAAACCCGTCTATTTCTGCCAAAAGGTCAGGATTTTGACGTAATTTCGTGCGCGTTAAAATGGCAGATGCCTCCTGCCGTGTGATGGGGCGGCGGGGTTCAAACGTTGTGCTTGAAGTACCGTTTACAACGCCCATGCCGTAAAGCATAACAACGTAAAGGTCT
>JAZNLF010000176.1:0-8656 GCA_045578945.1 Clostridia bacterium
GTGAACAACGCCGTATTTGTCGCCGTGTTCTGCGCCGTCTTTTAATTTTGCTGTGTAAAGATATGTTTTTGTGGGAACGCAGCCTTCGTTTAAGCATACGCCGCCAAAGCTTCTCTTTTCAATTACCAATGTCTTAAGACCTGCATGGCCTGCGCGTTCTGCCGCCAAATAACCGGCAGGGCCGCCACCCAGTACGATTAAATCATAAATCATGTGTAAACCTCCTATTTAGCCAAAAGAATGCTGAAGTTTTCCAATGTGCTGCAAAGTTCCTTCAAGAAGCGAGCAGCGGGCGCACCGTCAACTGCGCGGTGGTCGAATGTCAAGGAAAGACCCATCTTCTGGTACGGCTTCATTTCGCCGTTTACCATCTTAATGCCTGTGGTGATGGTGTCAACACCCAAAATACCTGTCTGCGGCGGGTTGATAACAGGTGTGAAGGATTCAATACCCATAGAACCGAGATTTGTTACGGTAAAGCTGCCGCCGGAGAGAAGGTCAGGGCTTATGGTACCGCTCTGGCACATGCCTGCGAGTGCTTTACTTTGCTCGGAAATTTCATTTAAGGAAAGTTTGTCCGCACCAAAGATTGTGGGAACCATAAGGCCACGCGGTGTGTCAACAGCAACGCCGAGGTTTACAACGCTAAAATAACGCATGGTATCACCCGTAAAGTGGGCGTTAAGGTCGCGATGGTTCTTCAAAACGCGGGATACAGCGTAGAGAAGAATATCGTTTAATGTAATGTTGGCAAGGCCCAATTTCTCAGCATTTGCCTTTACCTTTGCACGGTATGCCATAATTTCAGCTGCATCGAAGGAGCTGTTTAAGGTAAGCTGTGCCATCTCGGACAAGGATGCATGCATGGATTTTGCAATAACCTTGCGGATGTTTGTAATCTTAACTTCTTCAACCTCTGCCTTCGGAGCTTCGACTGCTGCTGCCGCGGGTGCTGCAGCTTTCTCAGGTGCAGGAGCAGCCGTCAAATCTTCTACGCGGACTTTGCCGCCGATGCCTGTACCAACCATGCCGGGTTTGTAACCATCGGCTGCGGCGGATAAGAAGCCCTGACCGCTGTCAGCAAGAGCCTGCACATCGCGTTCGATAATACGGCCATTGGGGCCTGTGGGGGTTGCCTGCGAAGCATCTACGCCACGGCGTGCGGCAAGACCTTTTGCACGGGGAGAAATCTTGGAAGCGTCACCTGCTTTTGCAGTTGCCAAAATGGGTGCAACGGGTGCAGCAGCTGCAGCTGCGGGAGCAGCCTCTTGGGGTGCGGCATCGGCCGCGCCGTCGGGACGAAGCTCTGCGGTAGTATTGCCTTCCTTACCGATTGCACAAACATTTGTAAGGCAGGGAACATCGTCACCTTCTTCAAAGAATACGTCGAGAAGAATACCGCTGATTTTTGCTTCCTCATCAAAGGTAGCCTTGTCGGTTTCATATGTAAACAATACGTCACCTTCTGCTACCGTATCGCCTTTTTGCTTGTGCCATTTTGCAATAATGCAGCTTTCAACGCTCTGGCCTTGCTTCGGCATAATAACAGGTGTTGCAGTGTTTTCTGTGATCACCTTTGCGACGGGTGCGGGAGCGGGTGCTGCGGGTGCTGCTGCGGGAGCAGGTGCTGCCTGAGGTGCTTCGGCAGGTGCTGCACCCTCGGGTGCAAATTCTGCAGTGGATTCACCTTCTGCACCGATAACACAAACGTTTAAAAGGCAGGGAACATCGTCACCTTCTGCATAGAAAACGTCTAAAAGTGTACCGCTGACCTTGGCTTCTTCATCAAATGTTGCTTTGTCAGTTTCATAGGTGAATAAGATATCACCTTCGGCTACAGCGTCGCCCTTTTGCTTGTGCCATTTTGCAATGATACAGCTTTCGACGCTCTGGCCTTGCTTTGGCATAATAATAGGTGTTGCCATTGTCTTTTTATCCTTTCTGCTCACAAAGTATCCATGCGGTGCCGTGAGCGTTACACCGACTTTATGGATTAGATGGATTTTGCGTTTGCCAGGAGGTATTTTTCTGCTTCTGCGTTCCAAAGACCGTTATGGCGTTTGCAAATCGCATCCAATTCTTTGAAGAGGGGGTTGGTTTCGCCGAGTTTTTCGAAATCTTCGATTGCGGCGAGGTCGAGGTCAATATTTGTGTAAATCAGCTTTTTGCCGCCGCGAATTTCGGGCAGGTTCAAGGTTGTGGGTACTGCCGCACCAAGACCGCCAATATGTGTAATCATCGCCGCAGGATTGATAAGACCTTGTTCCATCATGCGGAGAGATTCCTTCATGTCATCTGTGTTACCGCCGCTTGTGCCGACGATATGTGTAGAAGCGTAGTGTACATTGTAGAAGTTAAACTCTGCAGAAAATGCTGTGTTTGTAGGACCTGCAAAGAAGTTTAAGCAGCCGTCATGCGCTAAGATTGCATCACCCATCTCAACAACGGGTTTTACGGGTGCGTATACGAATACGTCATTGTAGCCTTTGCCGCCTGTTAATGCGATAAGGTCATCCTTTGTTTTGTCTGCCGTATTTACATACATAAGCTTTACGCCGTTTTTCGCAGCTTCCTCAACTGTGAGAATGCTTGCAGCGCGTGCAAGACGTGCATCGTCAATATCTGTAACAACCATCATGGAAGGCTTTCTGTCGCAATGAATCGCGTAGTCTACCGCGCCGAGTCCCATCGGGCCTGCGCCTGCCAAAAGTGCCATGCAGCCACCTTCGGTAATGCCCATTTCATGGACATAACTGCCTTGCGTTGTGTGGTAGTTTGCATGGAAACCGCCAACAATGCAGCTCATCGGTTCTGCCAAAGAGCCGTAGAAGAATGCGTCGCCGTCATAGTGGAGAAGGCCGCCTTCTTCCATCCATTCCTTCGGAATAATAATATAGGTAGCGTTACCGCCGATGTAGGGGAAGGAATAACCGGGAGCCATCAATGTACCATGGTAGCCGATTGCGGGTTGGATGGAGAATTTCTGTCCGGGCTTCCACTCATTTTCCCATTTTTTGCCGACCTTTACAATTTCGCCGCAAAATTCGTGGCCGATGATGACGGGATTTTCTGCAACATCGTTCGGTACACGCTTGTGGTCTGCGCCTTGAATGGCGGCTTTGTAAGAGGACATACAAATGGAATCGGAAATAATGTGTGCTAAGATTTCGTCCTCCTGAATTTCCGGCAACTCGAATGTTTCGAGGCGTAAATCGCTTTTGCCGTAAATTCTGACTGCTGTTGTTTTCATAAATTTATCTTCCTTTCTTAAGTTATATCAATTGAATATTTGATTCCTCTAAGGGAACAAGCATGGTTTTGTCGGCAGCGCTGTCGGTAACAAAGATGTCAATGTCAGCGGGTGTGGCAAATGTAAAGGTATGATTTCTGCCGAGCTTTGTACTGTCCATTACCAATACAACGCGTTTTGCAGCACTTATGACGGCGCGCTTTAGTGCGGCCTCATCGTAACTGCCGCAGGTAAAGCCAAGGTCAGGCGTAAAGCCGGAGGCTGCCATAATGGCCGTGCCGATATTGATGCCCTCAATAGACTGCGTTGCACCGAGACCTGACAGAGAAATATTCTGGCGATTGAGACGCCCTGAGGTCATGCTCACTTCGCAATGCGGGTGTTTAAGAAGCTCCATAGCAATATTCGGGCCGTTTGTCACAGCGAATATCTTTTTTTCACCCAAAAATGGCACAAGGTGCATGACGGTGCTGCCTGCATCAAAGTATACTGTGCTTCCGTTTTCAATAAGCGGCGCAGCCTTTTCGGCAATTTCATGCTTTTGCGGTGCGTTGATAAGCTCCCGCTGGTGGTATGCCGCTTCAAGACGCATGGAAAGGCGCATGATGCTTTTGGCGCCGCCCTTTGTACGGACAATATCGCCGCTTTCCTCAAGATATTCCAAATCACGCCGAATGGTCATGGTTGAAACGTTCGAAAATAAAGAGGCCAGCTCTGTGATAGACGCTTCGCCCTTTTCGAGAATATAGGCAAGTATTTTCTCACGTCTGTCCCACATAGAGAGGCCTCCTTTCGTTTCATTTAAACATTAAAATGATAATTTTTAACATCCTCTAACAGTATACATGAAAAAAAATCACATGTCAATAGAAAAATGAAACTTTATTAAGAAAATTTTGAAAAGAAGTCCTGTAAATCTTGACAGGCTTTTTTTCAGGCGGTATACTTTTTATACAGTGTTTTTTTCAATGAAAGAGGCGAGGGCATTTCCTACTGCATCGGCACAGACAAGTGCTTCTTCCAAAGTATTGCCGCATGCGCCGATTTCAATTAAAAGTGCCCCCTTTAAAACGTGGCCGTTAAAGCGTTCTGCACGTAGCTGCAGAGGCCTTGCAAGACCAGGGTACATTTGACAAAGTGTATTTTGCAGCTTCAGGCCGAGAGACAGATTGCTTTGCCAATCGGGGTGAGAAAGACCGCCCGCGTCCGTGCCGACGATAATAAGCGCCTGCGCGGCGGATTGCCCGTCAATGGTAGCTGCCGTTTTCATATAGCCGCCGTCTTTTGCTGCCAGCGCGTCACGGTGCAGGTCAATTGCAATTTCAATAGAAGGGTTTTCTGCAAGAATGCTGCGGACAGTTTCGAGCGAACGGTTATAACAGCCGCTGTAGGACGGATAGTCATGACTTTTGGTTTCGTGTATAACGCCGATTTGGTGCGCCTCTAACACAGAGGCAATCGCATCGCCGACGCGGCACACGTTGTATGCGGGGTCCTCTGTTCGATAGGTGTCAGAGGCGGTGTAGGGGTATTTTTCTGTCGGTACATACGCCTCGGAGGTGTGCGTATGGTAAAGAAGTACCTTCGGTCCGCCCTTTTGAAAAGAAAGCGGTGCATTTAAAAGTGCCGTTTGGTCAAATGAATAATTCGCCGTGTTTTTGACTTGCAGGGCATCGGATATAACGGCAGGCTCAGCAGGGTACGTGGTATAGGACAGAGCATTGGGAAGCGGCATGGCTTCGGTCTTGGCAGGTATCGTTTCCGATGGCGTATCACCACCATACGGCAAGGCGGACAGGATGCGGCCTTCCTGCGGCGTAGCCATAGCGGCAAGAGAAACGTTTGCAGGGAACATGGCAAAAAGATGCCCTAAAAGGGGCGCGCAAAGCTTGCCGCAGAAAAAGAAAATCAGAAAAGAAACGACAAAGGTTACAACGGAGACTGCTTTTGTTTTCAATTGCATACACCTCACATAAAGTATAATATATAGTAACTTTATGGACGAGTATGCTCGTTTATACCTAATAAAAGGAGTAGAAAATATGAAACTGCGCGGAAGAATTTTTGGTACGGATAAAAATACCATGGAGATAGAAAATGGAAAAATTGTGAAAATCGGGGATATATCCAAACCAATAGATGTTGATTTTGGGGACAACTTAATTTTGCCTGGTTTTATTGACATTCATACACATGGCGCGATGGGAAAGGACACCATGGATGGTACGGATGCGGCTATGGACACGATGAAACGCCATATGGCAGACCATGGTGTCACTTCCTTTTGCCCTACAACCGTAACCATGCCCCAGAAAGCACTTTTAACCTCTATCCGTGCGGCAAAGAAAAATCGCCTTGGTATGGGCGCAGAAATTTTAGGTGTACATCTGGAAGGGCCGTTTTACGCTGCAGCATATAAGGGCGCACAAAACGCAAGCTATCTTCGCGCGCCGAATATAGAAGATATCAAACCGCTGATAGAGGAAGATTTTGTTCGCATTGTAAGCCTTGCGCCCGAGCTTTCAGGTGCCGACAAGGTAATACGCTTTTTAAAGGAAGAAGGTGTTGTGGCCGCGGCAGGACATTCTGCAGCAGACTACGATGCGGCGATGGAAGGCATTATGTGCGGCATCAGCCACGTCACACATCTATATAATGCCATGTCACCCTTTGGGCATCGAACGCCCAACATGGTGGGGGCGGCGCTTACGAGTGATAAGGTGACGGTAGAGATTATCTGCGACGGCCAACATATACATCCCGCTGCGGCACTTTTGGCAATCCGCGCAAAGGGAGCAGAAAACGTAGTTTTCATTAGTGACAGCATGTGTGCAGCAGGGATGACGGACGGCATCTATGCACTCGGCGGACAGACGGTATATGTAAAAGATGGCAAGGCAACCATCGAAAACGGCGCATTGGCAGGCGGCATTTCCAATGTGTTCGATTGTTTTAAAAATGCAGTTTCCTGGGGTGTGCCGATGGAGGACGCCGTTCGTATGGCGACAGAAAATCCTGCACGTGTGGTCGGTGCCGTGCATAAGGGCAAATTGCGCCTCGGCATGGACGCAGATTTTATTGTAGTGAATGAAAGGTTGGACCTCGTTTCTGTGTACATTCGCGGGATGCAATGGAAATAAAGCGCATTTCTGTTATAAAAAAATAAAAAAAGTGTTGACAAACATAAAATAGGGTGCTATAATACTAATCAGTTAGGATAAACTAACTGATTGTGAAGAAAGGAGCGACGCATGGTACATATAACATTGGCAGAGGCGACGGAAGGCAAGGAATATGTCATAGAGCGTGTAGAAACAATGGATGCGGAATTGGATGCGTTTTTGTTTTCGCTCGGCTGTTACAGCGGCGAGCTTGTGACCGTGGTTTCGCGAAGGCACGGCGGATGTGTGATTTCCGTGAAGGATGCACGATACAGTATTGATAAAGAACTTGCGAAAGCGGTTTTTGTAATCGGTTAACGTATAAAAAGGGCCGTCATTTATTTTTAAGCAAGAGTTAGTTTTGGCTAACCAAAGAAGGAGGAGCATACATGAAAATTGCGTTGGCAGGAAACCCGAACTCGGGGAAAACTACCATGTATAATATGCTGACAGGGGCAAATGAGAAGGTCGGCAACTGGGCGGGTGTTACGGTAGAAAAGAAAGAGCATCTGATAAAGAAAATGTACTGGGGTACACATGAGAACCTTACAGCCGTTGATTTACCGGGTGCGTACTCCATGTCCCCGTTTACAAAGGAGGAAGGCATCACAAGCGCATATGTGAAAAATGAAAACCCCGATGTAATTATAAATATCGTGGATGCGACAAATTTAAGCCGCAGCTTATTTTTCACAACACAGCTTTTAGAGCTTGGGATTCCCGTGGTTGTTGCGCTCAATAAGCAGGATTTAAATAAGAAAAAGAAGACGAAAATCAATACGGCGCTTTTGTCGGAAAAGCTTGGATGCCCTGTTTTAGATACAGTTTCCACGACGGGCGAGGGACTTTCGGCACTTGTTACGGCGGCCACCGCACGTGTGGGAAAGGGACAGACGGCGCCATTTTCGCAAGATAATGAAAAGGTGACGGACAAGGACGCGGCAAGGGCGGCGGACAGAAAGCGGTTTATATTTGTCAATAAAATAGTAAAAAGCGTAGAATCGCGCAAGGTACTGACGAAGGACAGAAATTTTGACGATAAAATAGATGCGGTACTGACAAACAGATGGCTCGGCATTCCGATTTTTGCCGCTGTAATGTTTCTGGTATTTCAGATTTCGCAGGCGTGGGTAGGGCCTTTTATTGCTGAGGGGTATACCTTTGAAAACGGCACGGTGATTCCCGGACTTGTAACCTTAATTGAGATGCTCGGCACATGGGTGGGCGGCTTTGCCGAGAACGCGCATCCGCTTTTGCAATCCATTTTGGTGGACGGGATTATCGGCGGCGTTGGCGCGGTGGTAGGCTTTCTGCCGCTTGTCATGGTCATGTACTTTTTGATTGCACTTTTGGAGGATTGCGGTTATATGGCGAGAGTATCCGTAGTTTTAGACCCCATCTTTAAAAAGGTAGGGCTTTCGGGCAAATCCGTCATTCCCTTTGTGGTCGGTACGGGCTGTGCCATTCCGGGTATTATGGCATGCCGAACCATTCGAAATGAAAGGGAACGGCGCTCCGCGGCCATGTTGACGCCTTTTATGCCTTGCGGTGCAAAACTGCCCGTCATCGGTCTTTTTGCGGGCGTATTTTTCGGCGAAGCAGCCTGGGTGGGAACGCTGATGTATTTTTTAGGCATACTTGTCATTTTTCTGGGTGCTTTGGCAATTAACCAAATTACGGGAAACAGAAATCGAAAATCCTACTTTATTATAGAAATGCCGGAGTATAAGGCGCCATCTTTAAAAAGAGCCTTTTTATCCATGTGTGCACGCGGCTGGGCCTTCATCGTAAAAGCGGGTACTGTCATTTTGATTTGCAATGCATTTATACAGATTATGCAGTCCTTTGACTGGCGCTTTGAGCTTGTGGAGGAGGGTATGGCACACACCTCGATTTTGGCGTCTGTGGCGTCGCCGATTGCAGTTTTGCTGATTCCGCTTGGCTTTGGTGTATGGCAGATGGCGGCGGCAGCCATTACAGGCTTTATCGCGAAGGAAAACGTGGTCGGCACGCTGGCAGTTTGCTACGGCCTTACAAGCTTTATTGATATGGAGGAATTGGCACTTTTAGAGGGTACGGCAGGCGAGGTCGGCATGGCGTTTGGCCTTACGAAGGCGGCGGCGCTGGCGTGTCTTATGTTCAACCTCTTTTCACCGCCCTGCTTTGCGGCTATTGGCGCGATGCATGCGGAAATCAAGGACAGAAAATGGATGCTTGGCGGCATCGCATTGCAGCTTGGGACGGG
>JAZNLF010000177.1:0-6000 GCA_045578945.1 Clostridia bacterium
AAAGAAAAAACCTGCCGCCGCGGGCTTTCTCGGCGTGGAGGGTGTTTCGGATGCATTGATTTTAGAGGCACTTATGCGCGTAGCATCCAAAAAAGAGGAGCCCGCTTCTTCCCCTGTGACCATGCAGGATTTTTATACATACGGCCTTTCAGGGCAGGCGGATGCAAAAGAAAGACGCGCGCGATTTGCAAAAGCAGCAGGTCTGCCGCCGCTTCTTTCCAATAAAGCACTTCTTTCTGCCGTCAATGCAATCATGACCGCGGACGAATTTGCCGTACTTTGTAAAACCCTTTAAGCTTTCTTTTCCACTGTTCTGACAAGTACAATGTCATCCCCGATTTTTTCGATGCGTTCCCAGGGAATGATACACTCATTCTCTTTCCCGAAAATACCGAGCACCTTGCCTTGGCCCGGAATGATGAGGGATTCCACTTTTCCTGTTTCTTCATTTATTATGGCATCGAATATATAGCCGAGTCTTGCGCCGTCCGTAAGGTCAATGACCTCTTTTTGCCGAAAATCATAAATGCGAATCATACTTATTCCTCCAAAAAAGGTGCGTTTTTATATATTTACGCACCTTTTTCCGATTTTATCACTTCTCCTTCGTATCTTTTGTGCTACTCTCCTTCTCCATGCAAAATGCTTATTAGTGCTCTTGCTGCATAATCCATATCCTTCTCTGTATTAAATATGCCGGGCGAAAAACGCAGACTGCCATTTTGAAGGCCCAATGTTTTTGCCGCCAAGGGCGCACAATGCAGCCCTGCACGCGTGGCAATATCGTATAGCTTATCCAGTTTTTGCGCCACTACCATCGGGTCATGGTCAGCGAGCGAAACCGATACAATCCCCGCGCGCTTTTCTATATTTTGAGGGCCTAAAATCCGTACCCCTTCTATTTCTTTGATTCTATCTATAAAAAGGCCGCAAAGCCTTCTCTCATGCATTCCTATTGCGTCAACACCTTGTGACAATACATACTGTACACCGCCGCAAAGGCCGGCAATGCCCGGTAAATTCTGCGTACCGCTTTCGAGTCTGTCGGGCAAAAAGGTCGGTTGAAAGGCGCTTTCCGATTCGCTGCCCGTACCGCCTGCCAAAATCGGACGTATGTCTATGCCTTTCCGTACATATAAACCGCCTGTTCCCTGCGGTCCGAGCAGTCCCTTGTGGCCGGGGAACGCCAATATATCTATCGAATCCGCCTCTACATCAATCGGCACACAGCCTGCTGTTTGTGCTGCATCCACCATGAAAAGTATACCTCTTCGGCGAAGCACTTGCCCGATTTGACGAATCGGGTTTATACTGCCGCTTACATTGGAAGCATGCAATATACAAACAAGTCTTGTACGCGGCGTAATTTGCCGTATAACAGATTCAGGCGTTACAATCCCCTCTCTGTCTGCCGCCGCAAAAAGTGTACGCACGCCTTTTTGTGAAAGCGCCATTGCGGGACGGTATACGCTGTTATGCTCCATATTGGAAATAACAAGGTCATCACCACTTTTCAAGATACCGTAAAGCCCCATATTCAGCCCCATGGTACAGTTTGGTGTAAACACGATGCGTTCGGGTGTTTTGATAGAAAAAAGTGTACCCAGCGCTTCTCTTGTTTCCCAAAGCTTTTCTGCCGCCATGATGCTTCTTTTGTGCGCACCGCGCCCTGCATTTGCAGCATAATAACGCATGCATCTTTCATATTCTTCATGCACAATGCGTGGTTTTGGAAAGGAAGTTGCACCATTATCAAGATATATCATGTTTGTATACCCATGATTTGTATGCCAAAGTCAGCGGCGGCTTTTTTTACCTGCGGCAGATGTTCACTTTTAATTTCGAGTCCATAGCTGCATCCCCTTTTTCCGGGATGTGCCGGATTCTGTACCACCTGCACCTGCAGATTTTCCCGGGAAAGTCTCTTTTTAAGACGCACCGCTTCCGTCATGGACGATAACCTTACAAGCATCTTCATTCCTCCAATCCGAGAAACCTTATAATAAGGTTGTCTCTTTAACAATATATGCATCCATTCGCAAAAACGTTTTTTTATTTTTATAAAATGGCTTTAAAACGGGACTTAGAAATTTTTTTTAGAAAATATTGTGTTTTTTATTGACAAACACCACTATATATAGTACAATATATCTACCATCTCAAAAGTTTAGACACAATATATTGTTTTTTTGAAAAGGAGTATATACATTATGATTTCAGGAATTTTAAAGCGTGACGGACGTATTGTAATGTTCGACATCACAAAAATTGCAGGCGCAATTGAAAAAGCTTTTACGGCTTGCAAATCCCCAAAAGACCAGGATACATATCTAAAACTTGCAAATCAGGTAGTTTCTATTTTGGAAACCGAGGCGGAGGAAACGCCTTCCGTCGAGCATATCCAAGACCTTGTGGAGCAGGTGCTCATCAACAACGGCTATGTTCGTATTGCCAAGGCCTTTATTCTCTATCGCGGCGAGCGCAGCCGCAGCCGTGAGATGAACACACGCCTGATGCAGATTTACAAAGAGGTTACCTTCACAGATGCGAAGGACTCCGACATAAAGCGCGAAAACGCGAATGTTGACGGCGATACCGCCATGGGTACCATGCTCAAATACGGTTCTGAGGGTGCAAAGCAATTTTATGAAATGTGCGTATTAAAGCCCGAATTTTCCGACGCACACAAAAATGGCGATATTCATATCCACGATATGGACTTTTATTCCCTGACGACAACCTGCTGCCAGATTGACCTTATTAAATTATTCCGTGGCGGCTTTTCCACAGGTCACGGCGTATTGCGTGAGCCGAATGACATTTCAAGCTATTCTGCATTGGCTTGTATCGCTCTGCAGAGTAACCAGAATGACCAGCATGGCGGCCAGTCCATTGTAAACTTTGATTATGCATTGGCACCGGGCGTACACAAAACCTACGTTAAAAAGTATAAAGATAATCTTATCAAGGCACTTGAGCTTTCCGTGGATGATATTGATGCTGCCGCAATCGTAAGCGAGCTTTTCTCGGAAGCGGCAAAGAAAGAGCTTACGCCGACGCTCGAGAACACAGATAAGTATGATGCCTTTGAAAAGAAATTCCTTGCGGATAAAGGCATTGCAAAAGCAATCATCACAAAAGCGCATCAGTTTGCGCAAAAGAAAGGCGTCGAGGAAACAGATAAAACGACGTACCAGGCGATGGAAGCGCTGATTCACAACTTAAATACCATGCATTCCCGCGCAGGCGCACAAACGCCGTTCTCCTCCATAAACTATGGTATGGACACCTCTCCCGAGGCGCGCATGGTTATTAAAAACCTTCTTCTTGCTACAGAATCGGGACTCGGCAATGGTGAAACACCGATTTTCCCCATTCAGATTTTCCGCGTGAAGGAAGGCATAAACTATAACGCAGGAGATCCGAACTATGATTTGTTCCGCCTTGCCTGCCGCGTCAGCGCAAAGCGTCTGTTCCCGAACTTCTCCTTCCAGGATGCGCCCTTCAACAAGCAATACTACAAGGGCACACCCGAAACCGAGATTGCATACATGGGCTGCCGTACACGCGTAATCGGCAATCACTTTGACCCCACGAAAGAAATTTCAAACGGTCGCGGCAACCTTTCGTTTACTTCCATCAACCTGCCGCGTATTGCTATCCGTGCAAAAGGGGACGTTGTTTACTTCTTTGAAGAGCTTGACAGAAAACTGGAGCTTTGTTGCGCACAGCTTTTGGAGCGTTTTGAAATTCAGCGCCATAAGCAGGTCAAAAATTATCCGTTCCTGATGGGACAAGGCGTTTGGATTGACAGTGAAAAGCTTTCCTGGAATGACGAAGTCGGTGAAGTCTTAAAGCATGGCACATTTTCTGTCGGCTTTATCGGCCTTGCCGAAGCACTCAAAGCACTCATCGGCCAGCACCACGGCGAAAGCGAAACCGCGCAGAACTTAGGCCTTGAAATTGTATCGCATATGCGCGAATATATGGATGCTAAGAGTGAAGAAACAGGTCTTAACTTTACACTTTTAGCAACACCTGCAGAAGGTCTTTCCGGCCGTTTTGTCCGCATGGACAAAGCACGCTTTGGTGAAATTGAAGGCGTAACGGACAGAGAGTATTATACAAACAGCTTCCATGTACCCGTATACTATAAGACCAATGCCTTTAATAAAATTAAGCTTGAGGCGCCGTATCATGCCTTGACCAATGCAGGGCATATTTCCTACATTGAATTGGATGGTGACCCGTCGCAAAACATTGATGCATTTGAAAAAGTTGTACGTGCCATGCACGACGCAGGCATCGGCTATGGTTCTATCAATCATCCCTTAGACCGTGACCCTGTTTGCGGCTATAACGGCATTATCGGTGATGAATGTCCTGCTTGCGGCCGCAAGGAATACGATGATGGTATCGGCTTTGAGCGTATTCGCCGCATTACAGGCTATCTTGTTGGTACTTTGGACAAGTTTAATAATGCAAAGCTTGCCGAGGTTCGCGACAGAGTAAAACATAATTTATGAGTACAGTAAGACTTTCCGGCGTTGCAAATGATTCTATTGTGGATGGGCAGGGGCTTCGCTACACGGTGTTCGTGCAGGGATGCCCCCACCACTGTGCGGGTTGCCACAATCCTGAAACACATGATTTTTCCGCCGGCTACGAAGAAGATACAGACAAAATTTTAAATGATATTTTGGCAAATCCGCTTTTAGACGGGATTACACTCTCGGGCGGCGAGCCGATGTGTCAGGCCGCGTCTCTCCTGCCGCTTGCAAAAGCGTGCCGTGCGCATGGTCTTTCGGTCTGGCTATACTCGGGCTATACGTTCGAGGAGATAATAGAAAATCCCGATATGCTTGCACTTCTAAAGGAAGTTGACGTTTTGATAGATGGGCCATTCGAGCTTGAAAAGCGTTCCTTAGAACTTACCTTTAAGGGCTCCTCAAACCAACGCGGTATTGATGTTCCCGAAAGCCTGCAGGCGGGAAAACCAATTGTCATCTTTTAAAATCAGAATCCCGAAAGCACAAATCAGGATGTTAGAAGTTGCATTTTTAACATCCTGATTTATTTTATTAAATTTTTTTACAAAAAAGGGTTGACTTTATCTTAAAAATGTAGTATACTATTTAAGTCTTTTGGAGAGATGGCTGAGTTGGTCTAAGGCGCACGACTGGAAATCGTGTATGGGCTAATACCCCATCAAGGGTTCGAATCCCTTTCTCTCCGCCAGAAAAAAGCGTACTGAATTTTCAGTACGCTTTTTTTAGTGAAGCGTTGCTTTCATGACATTCATGACTGCTACGCTATTTTATTCCGCAAAATCCGATATGATTCCAACATAGCCTGTTTCTTCAATAATATACTGCCCTTCATCCGATAGTATCCAATCAAGCAGTTTATCAACATTTTCGTTTGTTTGTTCTTTATATGTTACAGCATAAATCGGTGTGACTGTAGGATATGTTCCATTCTTAATGTTTTCAGTCGTGGGTGCAATACCGTCAATAGAAACCATTTTAATATCGGGATTCTTTATGATGCCTTCGACATAGAATCGAAACGAAAAACCGATAGAATTGGTCTTATTCTTATAGTTTGAAACTCTTTCTATGATACCTGCCATTAAATCGTTTCTCAGTTCTGTCGGCGCATCCATCAAAGGCTTATCTCCCATAAAGCGCCTCAGCATGCTCTGACTTCCACTGCCTTCATTTCTTTGGAAGGCTTCAATTTTTTCGTTTTTGCCGCCGACTTGTTGCCAGTTCGTAATCTCTCCTGCATAAATGCCCTGCAGTTGCTTTGTTGTAAGATTGTCAATCGGATTATCCTTATGCACAAAAAACACAAAGCCTTCGCTACCGATAGGCGTATATTCAAAAGTCGTATTACATTCTTCTGCGTATGCTTTCTGCTCGTCTGACGGATATACACCGATAAAGATGTCTGTTTCCTTCTCCGCAAGCATCCGATACCCTTCGGGCGTATTATTGT
>JAZNLF010000178.1:0-2039 GCA_045578945.1 Clostridia bacterium
GAAATAAAATAAAATATGTTGTATAATGTATTCGTCGGAGAAATCTGACAGGCAGTTTTGGAATGAACATTCCGTGGACGGCTCGCCCCAAACCCCATTACATAATGGAAAGGGGGTGGCTTTTTATGGGGAAAATATTGAGGATATTGATTTTTACAAGTATCTTTCTGATAATTTTCGATATAAAAGCAAATTAGTCGCCCACACTCCTCAATGTAGCGACTAATTTTTAGTTTCTATTTTGGCGAGCCGTTCAACAAACTGCCTTTTTCTATATTCATTATATAGAATAAAGTATGTTTTGTCAACAAATTTTAAAAAAATATTCAAAAATAGTTGTCAATGTTTTGCATCAGGAGATTGCATGATAGTCCGTTCTAAGGTGCTTTTCCATCAAATTTGCCGCCGCTTCCCCATCACCGAGGCGAATGGCATCCGCAATCAGCATATGCTCGGAAACGTCCTTTTCATAGACCTCTTTTGTTAAAAAGTCCAGACTTCGCATTTTTAAAAGGCGTGCGGACAAGGAGCGATAAAGCTCCTCCAAAATTCGATTGCCGCAAAGCTTTGCAATCGTGGTATGAAAGAGAAAGCCTTCGGAAAGCATGTCTTCCCTTTTTGTGCAGCGCTGCATTTTTGCAATGCTTTCATAAAGCGCGGCGACGGCGTCTTTGTCGTTATGCTGCGCTGCCATAAAAGCCATGCGCGGCTCTATGATAAAGCGCACCTCCAATAGTTCTGCAAGATATGCCTTATCCTCCATAAGATCCAAAAGCTGGCGGGACGAGATTCTCTCCGCAGCGTCAGCCGACACAAAGGTGCCGCGCCCTGCCCCCGAAACAAGAATTTTGGCAATTTGCAAGCTTTTAACTGCCTCGCGCACTGTGCCGCGGCTGACGGAAAACTGCGCTGCAAGCTCTGCCTCTGTCGGGATTTTTTCGCCCGGGAGCCACATCCCTTTTTCGATCATGGCAATAATTTGTGCGGCAATTTCTTCATATAATTTCTTTTTGGAAAGCGGTGTAATCAAATTGTTCACCCTTTTTTTATGATTTCTTATTATCAGCATATCATATTCTCTCTCTTCTTTCAAGTTTTTTTAAAAAGGATTGACATTTTTTGCAAGAGGGCGTATAATAAATGTTAGATTGTAGGACAATTAAACAAATTAAAAACGAGGTGGAAGAAATGGAAGAAAAAGCGCGCATTATAGGGAACGCTACCGTACAGCGTTATGTTACGGTAGAAGACGTAATTGATACGGTCGAAAAGGTTTGGACGGCATATGGAAACGGAAAAATCATTATGCCGCCGAAAATAACCACAGATATGTCTGCCGCTGGTGTGGACGGGTGGTTCAATTCCATGCCCTGTTACATTGAGGAAACGGACACGGCAGGCATTAAGGTTGTGGGCGGCTACGGCGGCAATAAGGCAATCGGGCTCCCCTTTATAAAAGCCAACGTGCTTTTGACAGATTCGCGTACAGGCATTTTAAAAGCAGTTGTGGCAGGGGACTGGATTTCAGACATGCGTACAGGCGCCCAGCCCGCCATCATGGCGCAGCATCTTGCGGCAAAGACGGATGTTGTCACCATAATCGGTGCGGGATTACAGGGGTATACGAGCCTTCTTTGTATGTCAAAACGACTTGCGATAAAAGAGGTACGCGTTTGCGACCTCAGCGCCGATGCAAGAAAGAGCTTTATCGCAAAGTTTGCCGATGCCGACTTTGTCATGCGGGAATATGAAAGTGCAGAAGAGGCATGCCTCGGCAGTGATATTATTATCACGGTTACCACGGCAAATGCAGACCTTGTCCGTGATGCATGGGTGAAGGAGGGCGCGTTGGTTATGACGATGGGTTCCTTCCGTGAAACGGCCTATGATGTGATTCGAAATGCAGACCTTTTGGCAGTGGACCATCCCGAGCAGGCACTCCATCGCGGCAATTTCAAGGAGCTTGCGGAGAAAGGCGAGGTCACGCTCGAATCCTTTGGCGCGGTAATGCCGCTGGTTTTGGCAGGAAAGCAAAAGGG
>JAZNLF010000179.1:0-6461 GCA_045578945.1 Clostridia bacterium
ATGGTATTCACGCCGAGACAGGGTATTCCACCTACTATAATCAAGAGGCAGAGATTTGCAGAGAGATGCTTCGTCTTTCTTCCTCCGCTATAATTGCTGCAGACTTTTCTAAAATCGGGCGCAGTGCCTTAGCCGCCATCGCACCGATTGATGCTGCTGCATGTCTGGTTACAAATCAAACGGCAAATCAGGCAGATTTAGACAGCATTCGCGCGCAAGGCCTTGAGATCATAACCGTTTAACGTATACAGAAGGTGATAAAGTCTTGTATATAACGATTGCCGGATATAAGCATTATTTCGGCCTTCTCCCCTTTTCGGTCGGCAAGATTGTAACGCTTGTGAGAGAAGTGGAGAACGCATATGACAAAAACGCAATTGCCGTCTATCAGGAAAACTACGGCAAGGTCGGCTACGTTGCCGCTACGACAGAAACCGCAGCGTACGGCACCGAGGTTGCAGAACAGGTTTTACCGCATATAGGAGATGGTATATGCGCTGCCATTCGCTTCATTGCCGGTGAATATGTAATTGCGGAATTGATTTTTTAATTGGAGAGTTATCATGGGTTTTTTACCGATTTCAGCAGCTGAAATGCAGGAACGCGGTTGGGATACATATGATTTTCTGCTGGTGAGTGCAGATGCATACGTTGACCATCCTTCCTTTGGTCACGCCATTATCGCGCGTGTTTTGGAAAAGGAGGGGTTTCGTGTTGCCATTTTGGCGCGTCCAGCATATAAAACCAATGTTGATTTTGCAGCATTTCCGCCGCCACGCCTTGGTGTTTTGATTTCATGCGGCAATTTAGATTCCATGGTCAGTAACTACACCGTTTCAAAAAAAAGGCGGCATAACGATGTCTATGCCCCCGGTGGCAAGGCGGGCGGCAGACCCGATCGTTGTTCTATTGTATATGCAAATCTTGCGCGTCAAACCTTCGGGCCCGAAATGCCGATTATTCTCGGCGGCATTGAGCCGAGTCTGCGCCGCTTTGCACATTATGACTATTGGGATAATCGCGTACGGCGCAGCATTCTTTTTGACAGTCGTGCGCCGCTTCTTATATATGGTATGGGAGAAGCACAGATTACAGAGCTTGCGCATGCGCTCAAAAACGGAATTCCGATTTCGGATATCACATGGATACCCGGCACAGCGTATGTTACTTCCACGCCGCCCGAAGATGCTATTTTATTGCCTTCCTATGAGGCAGTTTCCGAGGATAAAAAGGCATACGCCGAAATGGCACGCATTTCGTATGAAAATCAGGACCCTGTTTCGGGCAAAACGCTCCTGCAGGCCCACGGCAATCGCTTTGTTGTGCAAAATCCGCCTATGATGGTGCTTGATGAAGCTGCGCTGGATGACGTGTACGCACTTCCGTACGAGCTTCGCGCACACCCATCCTACAAAGAGCCTGTACCCGCCCTCTCGGAGGTACAATTTAGCATTACCGCAACGCGCGGCTGCTTTGGAAATTGCAATTTCTGTGCATTGGCCTTTCATCAGGGGCGCATCGTCCAAAGCCGCAGCATAGAGTCTGTGGTGAGCGAGGCGGAGCGACTAATTCGCCTGCCTGACTTTAAGGGGTATATTCACGATGTTGGCGGCCCTACCGCAAACTTTATGCAGCCTGCGTGCGAAAAGCAATCAGAGAAAGGACTTTGCACTTCGCGCCAATGCTTATTCCCCAAAGTTTGTCCCGCCGTACGTGTAACGCATGAAAAATATTTAAAAATGCTTGATACATTGCGCCATCTGCCAGGTGTAAAAAAAGTTTTTATTCGCTCAGGCATACGATATGACTATTTGATGGCAGATAAAAACCCCGCTTTTTTCAAGACGCTTTGCAAGCACCACATAAGCGGTCAGCTTCGCGTTGCGCCTGAGCATATTGCGGAAAACACATTGCGTCTTATGGGGAAGCCGTCACGAGACGTGTACGAGGCATTTGTAAAACGATTCAATGCCCTCAATGACCGCCAGTATATTGTTCCCTATTTTATGTCGGGCCATCCCGGCTCCACGATTGATGACGCGGTCGATTTGGCAATTTATATGCAAAAGAATCACATCCACGCCGAGCAGGTGCAGGACTTTTATCCCACGCCGGGCACACTCTCAACGGCAATGTTTTATACAGGGATTCATCCCTTGACAGGTGAATCGGTCTATGTCCCAAAAACGGCTGCGGAAAAGAATCTTCAGCGACTCCTTTTGCAGCTTTACAAGCCTGAAAACAGACGCACAGTCCGCGCAGAACTATTAAAAATCGGGCGCGGTGATTTAATAAAAAAACTTTTAGGAAATGAGGTACATCATGAAACTACTGGACGGAAAACAAGTATCAAAACGCGTAAAGGACGCACTGCGCGTCGAGGTTGACGCATTAAAGGCAAAGGGCATCATGCCCGGTCTTGCGGTGATTATTGTCGGAGATAATCCTGCTTCGCGCGTGTATGTCAATAACAAAAAGAAGGCATGTGCCGAAATCGGGATTTATTCCGAGGAACATGCTCTCCCTGCCGAAACCACGGAAGAGGAATTACTCACGCTTATTTCAGCGCTCAATACGCGTGCAGACATAAGCGGTATTTTGGTACAGCTGCCGCTTCCCGCCCACATTTCGGAGGAACGTGTTCTTTTATCCATTGATTCTAAGAAGGATGTTGACGCATTTCATCCGATAAACGTTGGGAAAATTATGATTGGTGACTATGATTTTCTCCCCTGCACACCCGCAGGCGTTATGGAACTTATTCGCGAAAGCGGCATTGACCCTGCCGGTAAGGACTGTGTTGTGGTGGGACGGAGTAATATTGTCGGCAAGCCGCAGGCGATGCTCCTTTTGCATGCAAATGGTACAGTGACCATCTGCCATTCCCGCACCAAAAATTTAGCGGAAAAGACGAAAGAGGCTGACATCTTAGTTGCCGCCGTCGGCATTCCGAAGTTTATTACAGCGGATATGGTAAAGCCCGGTGCAGTTGTCATTGATGTCGGCATGAATCGTGACGAGAACGGGAAGCTATGCGGTGACGTGGATTTTGAAGCCGTGAAGGATATTGCAGGCGCGATTACACCCGTACCCGGCGGTGTCGGCCCCATGACCATTGCTATGCTTATGAAAAATGCTGTACGAGCAGCACAATTATAAAACAAAAAAGCACATCGCATCATTTGCGATGTGCTTTTTTTGTTTTTTACAACATCCATATTTTTATTTTGCAAATACCATTTCCCCAAAATACGCGGGCGCGTGATATTCGGGAGACGGCAGCAAAACAGGATTCCACATGCCATAATGCGGCATCTTTGTGTATTCACCGCAGGTATAAAGATTCGCACGAATCCCTTCCGTCACAAAATCAATGTCGCCGTATATGGATTTTAAAAAGGCAAATGGAATTTTATAGCCTACTGTCCACATATCATCCTGATACGTTTCTGCGTCCTTGACCGAGCTTTCAATTGCAAACGAGGGTAAAACCTCAATATCCTCCCGCCCATGTCTCGAAGTGCCAAGCCCCAAAAGCATATATCCTAACACATTCACTTCAAAATTCAAATATCTGTCGTCGTTTTGCGGCTTTAAGAACAGCTCCACACAGCTATCCTCGCAAACCATTTCCCCGTGACTTTTATGTATGGCGCGCACCTGACTCTCATGCGCCCAAAAACGGACATAGATTGCTTCCTCATCATAACAAAGTGCCGCATAAACCCGCGGCGTGTAGCCGTTATCAAGCCACGCATATGTGTCGATTTCCGCTTTTTCGATTTTTTCCCAATCTATCGGCAAATTTGTCACCTTTTTAATGGTATACTTCTTCATCCTTGCCCTCCAAAATAATTTTTAATTTTGTCGGTAAACTTCTGTTTGTTTTTATAATTTTTCATGCCCGATTCTTCTGCAAATTTCTTTAATATATCCTTTTGTGCAGCCGAAAGATTCTTGGGCACTTCAATGTCAATATAAACAAGTTGATCCCCACGTCCGCGGCCTTGCAGATGCGGAATCCCCTTTTCTCTCAGACGAAATATCGAGCCGTTTTGCGTGCCTTCGGGAATGGAATAGCGCACTTTTCCGTCTAAAGTCGGTACCTCAACCTCGGCACCGAGTGCCGCTTCCACAAAGGTAACGGGCATATGACAAATAACATCATCACCGCGCCTTGTAAAAATGGGATGCTGACGCACGCTGATGCCCAATATAATATCCCCTGCAGGGCCGCCGCGTTTCCCATGATCACCTTCACCGCGGATGGAAATAGCCTGCCCGTCGGCAATACCCGCAGGAATTTTGACGTCAATTTTTCTGTCATGACGCACCTGGCCGTATCCGTGACATGTACCGCAAGGCTCTTTTATAATCTTACCCGTACCGCGGCAGGCATCACAAGTTCTTGCCGTACTCATAAAGCCCATGGATACACGCACCTGCCCCGTACCGCGACAGGTCGGGCACGTTTCGGGCTGTGTACCCTCTTTGGCACCGCTGCCACCGCATTTATCACAGTTTTCCATACGAACAACACGGATGGTTTTTTCTACACCAAATGCCGCTTCTTCAAAAGAAATCGTGATATTCTGCTCAATCGTACGGCCTTTCTCGGCACGATTTTGGCGACCGCGGCCTCCACCAAAGCCACCGCCGAATATACTGTCAAAAATATCTCCCATGTCAAAGCCGCCAAAGCCACCGTAGCCTGCGCCGCCACCTGCTGACGGATCAACGCCCGCATGACCGAACTGGTCATAGCGGCTACGTTTTTCGGGGTCACTTAAAACCTCGTATGCCTCATTGACTTCTTTAAATTTTGCTTCCGCATCCTTATTATCCTTATTTAAATCCGGATGATACTGCTTTGCCATGCGACGAAATGCTTTCTTAAGTTCATCCTCGCTTGCGCCTTTTTGCACACCCAGAACTTCATAATAATCTCTTTTTGCCATCAAAATTCCCCTTTGCGCTTTTTTGGGCGGCCGACCGGCCGCCCAAAAGGTCAGTTATACTTATTTATTTTCCTCATCGTCTACAACCTTATAATCTGCATCATAGACATTTTCTGCACCATTACCACCTTCAGCGCCCGGTGCACCACCCGGTGCTGCGCCCGGATTTGCGTTTTGGTAAAGCTTTGCGGAGATTTCGTAAAACTTCTGATTCAAAGCCTCCGTTGCCGCTTTAATCGCCTCTGTATCTGTACCCTTCAAAGCTTCTTTGAGGCTATCGACAAGCGGTGTGATTGCGCTCTTATCCGCTTCGTCAAGCTTGTCGCCTAAATCCTGCATGGTTTTCTCTGTTTGGTATACAAGCTGGTCACCTGCATTACGAACATCGATTTCTTCCTTTTTCTTCTTATCTTCTGCCGCATATTTTTCTGCTTCTTTAACAGCTTTTTCAATATCCTCGTCAGATAAGTTGCCCGATGCCGTAATCGTGATATCCTGTACATTGCCTGTACCCATATCCTTTGCGGAAACATGCACAATGCCGTTTGCGTCAATATCAAACGTGACCTCAATCTGCGGAACACCGCGCGGTGCTGCAGGAATATCATTTAAGGAGAATCTGCCGAGTGTTTTATTATAAGCCGCCATCTCACGTTCACCCTGCAGAACATGGATTTCAACACTTGTCTGTCCGTCTGCTGCGGTAGAAAAAATCTGGCTCTTCTTTGTCGGAATGGTTGTATTACGCTCGATAAGCTTTGTAAATACGCCGCCGAGTGTTTCAAGACCGAGTGACAAAGGTGTAACATCCAAAAGTACCAAATCCTGTACGTCACCGGACAAGACACCACCCTGAATTGCTGCACCGATTGCAACACATTCGTCGGGATTGATTCCCTTATGCGGCTCTTTGCCCGTCAGCGCTTTAACTGCTTCAAAAACTGCAGGAATACGGCTGGAACCACCAACCATCAAAACCTTGTCAACCTGGCTGCCTGTAAGGCCCGCCTCTCTGAGTGCATCACGTGAGGGACCCATCGTCTTTTCAACAAGGTCTGCCGTGATTTCATTGAATTTTGCACGTGTTAAGGTAATATCCAGATGCTTCGGACCTGTGCTGTCTGCCGTTATAAAGGGCAGGTTAATGTTAGAGGTTGTAACACCAGAAAGCTCAATTTTTGCCTTTTCTGCCGCTTCCTTAAGGCGTTGCATTGCCATTTTGTCATTTTTCAAATCTATGCCGCTGTCCTTTTTAAATTCATCGCAAAGGTACTGCATAATTCTTTCATCGAAGTCATCGCCGCCAAGACGATTGTTACCGCATGTTGCCAAAACTTCGAATACGCCGTCACCGATTTCAAGAACAGATACGTCGAATGTTCCGCCGCCAAGGTCATAAACCATAATCTTCTGGTCTGTGTCCTTATCAAGGCCATACGCAAGAGCAGCAGCTGTAGGCTCGTTAATAATTCTCATAACCTCAAGTCCTGCAATTTTACCTGC
>JAZNLF010000180.1:0-2097 GCA_045578945.1 Clostridia bacterium
TTCCACACGAATTGGACGGGACACGGCGGGAACACGTCAGCATCCACATACACCGTCTGATAAAAGGGCTTTAAAAACAGCGCAGACCGCAAAAAATAATTTCATTATTGGGATATTGAAAATTTAAAGTTTTGATGGGCGCAAACTTTTGTGTTTGGAAAGCGTAAAATACTTATTTTTTGCTCCAAACCAATCGCCCCTCTCGCAGTACGCTTGTACAGCTTCGGGTGCGATTGATTCGCTCTGCATCTGTTTTTATGCGCCCTCCCCCATCTTTTTTTAAAAACAGCGCAGACCGCAAAAAATAATTTCATTATT
Organism: Clostridia bacterium; assembly: GCA_045578945.1. Classification (GTDB taxonomy): domain Bacteria; phylum Bacillota; class Clostridia; order UMGS1883; family UMGS1540; genus JAQXGO01. The sequence continues at coordinate 319 of JAZNLF010000180.1, forward strand.
GGGATATTGAAAATTTAAAGTTTTGATGGGCGCAAACTTTTGTGTTTGGGAAGCGTAAAATACTTATTTTTTGCTCCAAACCAATCGCCCCTCTCGCGGTACGCTTGTACAGCTTCGGGTGCGATTGATTCGCTCTGCATCTGTTTTTATGCGCCCTTATGCTTCTCGCTTTTTCAAAGCGGCGCAAAACGCATACTTTTGTATTATGACAACAACACACATCGGGCGGATGGCTTCATCCGCCCCGTTTACATTCCGATGTATTTTGAAAGGAGGCAAAAATGAGCTACCAAAAACTGAGAGAAGAAATAAAAAGCGGCGCATTTTCGCCTGCTTATCACTTCTTCGGCCCTGAAGAATATTTAAAAAAGCATTATGCAAATCTTTTACGCACATCGCTTGTTGACGAGGCTTTCTCTGCCTTCAATCTCGTCGTTTTTGACGGCGCCGCGACGGCAGACAGCGTGATTACTGCCATCTCCACACCGCCCATGATGGCGGAAAAAAAGCTTGTTATCCTAAAGGAAACAGGCATTTTCAGCCAAAGTGCGGCAAACAAGGAACAATGGCAGACACTTTTTGCCGACTTTCCCGACTATGCCTGCCTTTTGGCCATTGAGGAAAAGTTTGACAAGCGAAATGCCGTCTACAAGGCGTTTTCCGCCATTGCGCTCCCTGTCGAATTTTTATATCGGTCGCGCGGGGATTTGGCCGCGTGGGTGACGAAAAAGCTGCGCGCCGCGGGCAAAACCATGTCACGAAAGACCATGGAGCTTTTTCTGGACGCCGCGGGCGTTGAAATGTTTGCGGTGGACGCGGCATTTGAGAAGGTGACGGCGTACGTAGGGACACGAAGTGAAATCACCGAAGCGGACGTCGATGCGCTTTTGGTGCGTGCCATTATAACGAAGGAATATGTCCTGACGGATGCCCTTTTGGCGGGGAAAAAGGCGGCGGCGTTTTCGGCTTTGGAAGATTTGCGCCTCGTCCGTACAGACCCGATTCGGATTCTGACGGTGATTGCCTCCAATTACCTTTCCGTCCTAAAAGCCAAAATTTTGCTCGGTGAGGGGCAAAGCCACAGCGCGGTCAGCGCCGCTTTAAAGCTCCCGAGCCCGTTTTTGGCAAAGAAAACGACGGATACCGCCGCAAAATGCTCCATCGAGCGCCTTCGCGAAAGTATCCGCCGCATCAAAGAAACGGATTATAAAATTAAAATCGGCCTTGAAGCGCCCGACACGGGGGTGACGCGTCTATGTGCCGACTTACTTCATCTTTAAAAACGGGGAACATTGTAGGGACAGATGCCCTCATCTGTCCGTTTGTTTATTCTCGGGGCGATGTGGGCATCGCCCCCTACAAAACGGATGCAGCAAGAGCTACCATCTTTTTTATTTGATTTCTTGTTCCAACGCATCAAATGCAGGGGTGGAAAAAAATGCACCCAACGTCATGCCAAGTCCGTCACATATAATTTTAATGTTCTTTATTGTCGGATTTTTACTTCTTCCATATAAAATTGCCTTTAAAGATGACGGCGGCATACCAGCGCGCTCCGCCAATCCGTTTACTGTCAAATGATTCTCCTCGCATAGCTGTAAAATTCGATTTTTAATGACTGTCATCATTTTTATCACCCCTGCGTTTATTATAGAATTGACGCACAATTTAGATGCCAAGCAATTTTTGTCGATATGCAAACTAAAGTTTGCTCGATATTTTTACTTCGTAAAATCGATATGTTTTCCCTTCGGTCAAACTCGATATGATATGAATTCT
>JAZNLF010000181.1:0-6992 GCA_045578945.1 Clostridia bacterium
CAGTTTTCAGGGGATTTTGCTTGCTTCCGTCCAATGCAATCTCTACCGTACCCTCGTACGCCGACGAGCTTGCATTGAACAGATTTCCCTTCCTTTTTCCTCGTCTGCCAGCGTGTCGATAGGTTTATCGACACGCTGAGGAGCTGTATCATTTTACAGCTCCTGTCGTTTCTATATTAAAATTCGCTCTTCTTCATAAAGTCCGGCAATTTCAAATCTTCCATGCCGAAATTAGTGGGTTCGGCAGGTGTCTGCGGTACTGTGCCCGCCGTCTTTGTAAAATTGGGGACTGAAAGTGTTTCCAAATCCATTTTCTTGGAAGCGTGGCATCCCGTTGCGATAACGGTGATGGAAATTTCATCGCCCATCGATTCGTCAATCGCCATACCGAAGATAACCTCTGCATTTGCATCTGCACTGCTATGTACCAGGTTTACCGCGGCGTTAATTTCCAAAAGCGTAAGCTCCTCACCGCCGGTTACGTTAATCAAGATGCCTGTAGCGCCGTCAATGGAAGTTTCAAGAAGCGGACTTTCAATTGCCATTCTTGCAGCTTCCTCTGCACGGTTATCCCCGCTTGCGCGACCGATACCCATGTGCGCGTAGCCTGCATCCTTCATAATACGTGTAACGTCAGCAAAGTCAGCATTCATATCGCCCGTTGTATTGATAAGCTCGGCAATACCCTGCACGCCTTGACGGAGTGTTTCGTCTGCCATTTTGAGTGCTTCCTTCATTGTTGTTTTTGCGCTGGCATTTTGCAAAAGCTTTTCGTTCGGAATGACAATGATTGTGTCTACCGATTCACGAAGTGCTGCAATGCCTTCCTCTGCCTGTGCCATACGGCGTTTCAATTCAAAAGCGAACGGCTTTGTAACGATACCGACCGTCAAAATCCCCTTTTCCTTTGCAATGGAGGCTACAACGGGAGCCGCACCTGTACCTGTACCGCCGCCCATACCGGCTGTGACGAATACCATATCGGCGTTCTCAAGTGCCTTTTCAATTTCGCTGCGATTTTCTTCTGCAGACTTACGACCAATCTCGGGGTTTGCACCTGCGCCTTGTCCGCCTGTGATTTTCTCACCAATCTGAATCTTTTGTGTTGCCTTTGAGCATGCAAGTGCCTGCTTGTCCGTATTAATTGCTAAAAATTCTACACCTTTTATGCCGCTTTCAACCATTCTGTTAATCGCGTTTCCACCGCCGCCGCCAACGCCGACAACCTTGATTACCTGTGCTAAATTCATACCATCCGTCGCCATTTTTTATCCTCCTTAGTCTTTATCTATTTTATTGTATCTCTTTTTGCACATTTATGCAAGAGAATTTTAGAAAATTTTAAAAAATTTTTAAAATTTTTAAGTTTCGCTCTGTCGATAGGAAAATTGTCCTTCGCTTGTCCAGCGCAAAACACCGCCGCCTTCTGTATCAATTCCGTCATATTCGCCGTGCAATATACGCCCCACAAGCTTTAGCTTATACTCTATATCTTCCATACTGCCAAGATAAATTTCCATGCCGCCGCGCGTCTTTAGTTGTACGTCAATGGAGGATGGAATCGAAATAGCAGAGATATCCTCCAAAAGACACGCCGCGCAAAGCTTCGTAAGCATATCGAAAAAGCTATCCGCCGACTGTCCTTCTTCCATTTGTACGTCCTGCCCCACGATGGCGCTTTGGACAGAAACGCCTGACAGAATCAGCATGTCCTCTTCATCCAGCGTAAGGCGAAGGACACGGCCGCCATCGTCAATCACGGCGTATCCTTCTGAAAGCTTCACCGCTGCCGCCTCCTGGCGTTCCTCAATCCGAATACGCACTTTGTCAAGAAGCCGCCGACTGACCTCTGCCGATTTTACATACGGCATTTCTTCTACACGTTTTTCTATATCGCCCATTCGGACACAAAACATATTTGTGCCTAAAGGAACATGGGCCGCCTCACCGATTTCCTCGGCGGTAAGGCGGTTATTCCCCTCCACCAAAACTGTGCGGATTTCAAAAATCGGCACAGTTTTGACAACAACAACTAAAACGACCGCAAGAAATAAAAGTATCCATACACCGCTTGCTATTTTTCTTTTTTTCTTTTTCGCCATCGTATTCCCCTACTCTATTTTTTTGTAATGTGCGCGCCCAGGGCACACATATCCTCCACAATTGTATCGTAGCCGCGTCTTATGTGTGAAACGCCGCTTATCACCGTTGTGCCTTCGGCGGCAAGTCCTGCCAAAACCAAAGCTGCACCGCCGCGAAGCTCCATTGCCGTGACGGGCGCACCGAAAAGACGTTTTACGCCGCGAATTACTGCCACGCTGCCGCGTGTTGTGATGTCTGCACCCATTTTGCACAATTCACCAACATGTTTAAAGCGATTTTCAAAAATATTTTCTTCTATCATACTGGTTCCGTCTGCAAGCGTTAAAAGCGCCGTCATGATTGCCTGTGCGTCCGTCGGGAAACCGGGGTATGGCATGGTACGCAAAAGCTTTATCGGTAAAATGCGCTTTGGCGCCATCAGCAGAATGGAATTTTTTTTCGTATAAAGAGAAGCACCTGTATCTATAAGAGATGACGTCACAGCTCGCAAATGTGTCGGATTTACATGCAAAAGTTCGATTGTTCCGCCTGTCATCGCGCCTGCCGCAAGATAAGTAGCCGCCGCGATTCTGTCGGGTATCACGGTATGCTCCGCACCCGAAAGGCGCTCCACGCCCTCTATACAAATCTCGTCCGTACCCGCACCGCTGATTTTTGCACCCATCTTATTTAAGAAATTCTGTAAATCTAAAATCTCAGGTTCCTTTGCCGCGTTTGTAATGACGGTCGTAACATCCGACACAGAAGATGCCAGCATGATATTTTCCGTGGCACCCACGGAAGGGAAACTCAGGTGCACCCGTCCGCCGCATACATTTTCTGCCGTAGTTTTTACAGCGCCGCCGCATTCCTCTGTCCGAATCCCGATTTTATCGAGCGCCGATATATGTAAATCAATCGGTCTCGGCCCGAGCTCGCAGCCGCCCGGTGCGCTCATCTCAGCGCCGCCGCATCTTGCGGTGATAGCGCCCAAAAAAGTGATAGACGAGCGCATCTTCCGCATTAAGCTTTCAGGAATTTTATTGCATCGCACGACCGACGCGTCCACTATAACTGTATTCCCCTCACGCGAAACCTTACATCCGAGATACTCTAAAATTTCGCATGAGCAGTTTACATCATCCAGCGCAGGGCAACCATGGATAATGCTTTCGCCCTGCCCTAAAATCGTCGCCGCCAAAATCGGCAGTACGGCATTTTTCGCGCCTTGTACCGGTATACTGCCTACAAGCGGACGACCGCCTTCTATTTCTATGTTATACATCCTGCACCTCCGATAGTCGTTTGGTTTAGTATCATACTATGCAGGATACAGAGGTTTTTGTTACTTTGTCGAAAGTGTATCCTCTATCCACTTATAAATGCGCTCGCCCGCATCACAAATGCTGTATTTTTTTGCAGATACGCTCATTTTGGAAAGCGTATCGCGGCCCCCCAAAAGCGTTTTTATCTGGTCGGCAACTACCGTACCCGAAAGCTCTGCTTCCGAAATCACAACTGCACCGCCGCACGCTTCCATTGCGCGTGCATTATACGTCTGGTGGTCATTCGTCACATGCGGGCTCGGCACCAAGATGGCAGGCTTTGCGAGTGCGCAAAGCTCGCTTATTGTAATGGCGCCTGCACGCGTAACTGCCAAATCTGCTTCCGAGAGTGCTTCCTTCATATTATAAATATAAGGAACAATTTTCTTGTTTTCGCAAAGGCGAATTCCTTTTTTCTCGATTTCATCCATAACCTGCTCGTAATGCGACTCGCCTGTTGCCGCCAAAATGCCGTAATAGTCCTGCCCATCCATCCCCAAAAGCTCGATGAGCGTTTCATTTAATTTTTCCGCACCGAGGCTGCCGCCAAACCATAGTATCTTCGGCTCACCCGTTTGTTTTTTGACTGTCCCTTCAAAAAGCTCCGGTCTTATGGGGTTTCCTGTTACCATAAGGCGCTTCGGCGGTTTTTTGAAATACTGCTCCGTTTCGGGGAAGCTGACTGCCGTCAAATCCGCGCGTGACGCCACCATGCGTACTGCAAGGCCCGGAAAGACATTTTGCTCATGGATAAGCGTTGGTATTTTCATATCAATCGCCGCCAGCATAACGGGGAGACAAACATAGCCGCCCGTACCGATTACAATATCGGGCCTAAATCTTAGCAAAATCTTTTTCGCGGCATGATACGATGTGACAAGCCTTACGGCTGTTTTTATATTTTCCAGTGTGATACGGCGTTTTAAGCCGCTGACACAGATATACGAAATATCATAGCCTGCACGTGGTACGAGGCGGCTTTCCATGCCCCCTTCATTCCCCACAAACAGAATTTCCGCCTCGGGGCTTTTTTCCCTGATAAAATTGGCAATGGCAATTGCAGGATTGATATGGCCGCCCGTGCCGCCGCCGCTGAGCAGAATTTTCATTTTGTGCGCTCCTTTCGAAGTGCGGCAGTTTGCCCGTCTTTCATATATCGCGAAACATTCAGGACCACACCCATAGCGGCCATAATGAAAATAAGAGACGAACCGCCTGCGCTGAAGAACGGCAGCTGCATACCCGTGTTTGGAATGCTTGCCGTTACAACCCCTACATTTACAAGGTACTGCAGACCGATAATGGAAATAATTCCAAAGACGGTAAGGCGTGAGAACGTGTCGGGCGCACGCATGGCTATATAGATGCCGCGCGTTATCAAAAGCGCAAAGAGCACCGCTACAATGATTGCGCCGAAAAAGCCCAGTTCTTCACAGATAATCGCATAAATATAGTCATTATGCGCTTCGGGGATATACAAAAACTTCTGGCGGCTTTGCCCGAGTCCCAGGCCGAAAAGGCCGCCTGAGGCAATCGCGTAAAGCCCCTGCACAATCTGGTATCCGTCACCCAATTTATCTGCAAACGGGTCTAAAAACGCCACCAGACGTTTTAGACGATAGCTTTCCAAAAATGCCGCAGGAATGACAACTGCGAATGCCGCACCGCCCATAAGAAAAATGTGGTACATACGCGCACCGCCTGCAATAATAACCATCATGGAAGAAATCAGAATAATGACCGCACCGCTTAAATGGTCCTGCAAAAGCATAACCCCTGCAAATGCACCTAAAATGAGGAGATAGGGCATAAGTCCGTTCCAAAAATTCTGCATGTGATTTTTGGGTTTTTCCGAAATACGCTTTGCAAAGTAAAACACCAAAGCAAATTTTGCAAATTCCGACGGCTGAAAGCGAATCGGGCCGATTGCAAGCCATCTTTGCGCACCACCGCCCGTACTGCCGATTAAAAGCACCAATAAAAGCAGAACAAATGCCGCGCCGCACATAATGGTCGCAAATCGCTTTACAAGCTTATAATGAACATGCATAGCACCAAACATAGCGGCAAAGCCCAAGGCAGTCCACAGAATCTGTCTTCTTATGTAGTACAGCTTATCACCCTCTCTGTAAAAGGCCGAGGGCGCACTCGCGCTGAATACCATGATAAGGCCAAAAACCAGCATAATGAGCATAATCGTCAAAAAGGGGATATCCACGCCGCCTTTTTTGATTTTCTGCTGCTTGTTCATTTATCGGCACCCCTTTCTTTCTATTGCATTACAAAAAACATAAGTAGTGATGCGATTGCCGTTACCGCCGTGAAGACAAAAACAATTTTCGTTTCCCCCCACCCGCACATCTCAAAGTGGTGATGGATGGGACTCATTTTAAAAATGCGCTTTCCTGTCAGCTTATAGGAAGTTACCTGCATCACAACCGAAAGCGTTTCAATTACATAAATAATGCCGACGACCGCGAGCACAATTTCATACCGCAGTAAGATGGAAACGGCTGTGATAAAGCCGCCCAAGAAAAGCGAGCCTGTATCGCCCATGAAAACCTTTGCAGGATGGACATTGAAAAGCAAAAAGCCCAAAATACCGCCTGCAACCACAAGGCAAAGGGCAGAAAGGCCGTCTTTCCCCTCTGCATACGCTGCCCAAGAGAGGAATAAAACCACCACCAGCGTGACAAAGCCCGCCAGCCCGTCAATGCCATCTGTCAGGTTCACGCCGTTGACAAATGCCAAAAGCACAAAGACGGCAAACGGAATAAAGAAAAGGCCAAAGTCTACGGGCAAATCCATAAACGGAATCCGTACGGTGGTATCCGCGCGCCCTGTGTAGAGCAAAAATAAGACAAAAGCAACCGTTACCAAAAGCTGCGCCATGAACTTTTGCTTTGCAGTAAGCCCTAAGTTTCTCTTTTTTACCACCTTGATGTAATCGTCCGAAAAGCCGATTATTCCAAACAAAAGCGCACACACAGAAACGCTGATGTCACCTAAATCTCTTAAAAAAAACGGCGAAATCATCAAAAAGGCGGCAATAAAGATAAGTCCGCCCATGGTTGCTGTCCCGCTTTTCTTTTGATGCCATGCGGGCCCTTCCTCACGAATACTTTGCCCGAATTTAAGTCGTCGCAAAATCGGAATTAAAAATATACCCAAAATAGCCGCCGCGCCAAAAGAAGCTACAAAGCTCAATGTCTTTTCCATTAAAATCACCTGATTTTTTCAAAGATTTCTTGCATCCGCATGCCGTGTGAGCCTTTTATCAATACGCGGTCACCCATGCGAAGCATTTTTTTAAGTTTTTCCGAAAGCGCTGCATTATCCGCAAAGCTTTCTACATATAATACGCCGTTTTCCTTCGCACTTTCTGCCGCCGCCTGCATCGCTTTGCCGACAAAAAGCGCCGCATCCACGCCCATTTTTCCAAGCATCCCGCCGACTTCTCGGTGACACCTTTCACTGTAATCACCAAGCTCCAGCATATCGCCCAAAACGGCAATTTTTCGTTTTGCCGCGCCCTTGCAAAGCATCCCGATTGCCGCTTCCATGGAAGCCGGGCCTGCATTGTAG
>JAZNLF010000182.1:0-14453 GCA_045578945.1 Clostridia bacterium
ATATTGTAAAAGTTATAAACGCCCTTATATTCGCCGTAATTGCCTGTAACGCTGCCCGAAGGCGTAATGCCGATTTCCGTGCGGATTTTAGACGCTAAGTAGTAGGGGCTTACGCCGCTTTTGTCAGCAGCTTCCATAATAACGTCTGCATACGTTTTCTCTGTTTCTACAGTTTCCCCGTCTGCCGTCAAATAAGAAATATTGGCGTCATGCATAAAGGTGCCCTTTAAAATCAGCTCAACACCTTCTTTTGTGTGATAGGTTCTGTCGAAAGAGAGCGCCTCAAACATAAAAATATGCTGCTCGTCCAGAAAATTTGCAGGATTCATAAAGTAATCCACGGTTGCACTTGCGGCAGAAACCCAGACAGATGCATCGTGGTATGTATATGCGCCCGTATTTGGATTATAATGCCCCTCCCCGTGATTACGAAGCAGTGTGCTGTAGTATTTCTCTACCAGACTTTTCTTGCCTGTTTCCGCCGAAACGGCCGTATCCCAATCGAGCCCCGTCGGCACCGCGACAAACACCCAATCCGGATATTTTTCGTGCAATACCGCGAGTTTTTTTTGCCAATTGGTCGGAAAATTCTGAAGCTCACTTTGGTAATCCGCCGCCGTCGGTATGGAAATAAAAAGCAGGCAGCAAAGCATTGCCAGAATACGTTTTATCATAAGTAGACATCCTTCCGCATAGTATTCACATCTATATCTTAGTCGATTTCCCATGCAAAGTCAAGGCATAATTTATGGATATAAAAAAAATTCTTGCATTTTTAGGAATAATGTTCTATAATAAGTATACTGTTAATAAAAATTGCAAAAATGAAAAGAAAGGACAAAATAATATGATATTTGAAAAAGTAGCAGAAATCATTGCAGACCAGCTCGGTATAGACGCAGCAAGTATTACGGAGGAGGACGCTTTTATTGATACACTCGGCGCCGATTCCTTGGACATTGTAGAACTCATCATGTCATTTGAGGACGAATTTTCTCTTTCCATTTCCGATGAGGAAGCGGAAAATATTCGTACAGTCGGTGACGTGGTAGCCTATATCAAAGCAAATGCCTGACATAAAACGCTTTTTTGAAAAAGAAACAGGGCACATTTTTCAAAATCTGCGGCTTTTGGAAGAAGCACTTACCCATAGCTCCTATGCGAATGAAAAGGGTACTGTTTGTAACGAACGGCTTGAGTTTTTGGGGGATTCTGTCCTCAGTATTATTGTCAGCAAACTGCTTTATCTGCACACCCCTTCCATTTCCGAAGGGGAAATGACGCGTGTGCGCGCCACGGTAGTATGCGAAACAACGCTCGCGGCCTGTGCCAAGCGCATCGGCCTCGGGCCTATGCTGCGCCTGGGGCGCGGTGAAGCGCGAACGGGCGGCGCAAAACGCGCATCCGTTTTGGCAGATGCGATGGAAGCTGTGATTGCAGCGCTATACTTGGATGCAGGCTACACGGCCGCAGAAAAATGGGTGACCGCACTTTTGGAGGACGCCATTCGCGAAGCAATTTTAGGGCAAGGCGCACGCGATTATAAAACGATATTGCAGGAAAAGTTTCAAAAGAAAAACGCAGAAGCACTCACATATACAGTGCTTGCCGAATCAGGGCCTGACCATGATAAATCCTTTGATGTCGGCGTTTTTCGCAGCGGGGAAATGCTTGGACGCGGCACGGGCAGAAGTAAAAAGCAAGCCGAGCAGGCCGCGGCGCAAAATGCGATGGAGCTTTTATCATGAAGGGGCATATGAACGTGCCGATTTTCATTCCGCACCTTGGCTGCCCGCATGACTGCGTGTTTTGTAACCAGCGGTCAATCACAAATACCACGGCGGCGCCTTCAGCGGAAAGCGTCGCTGTTTTTATTGAAGAATGTCTTGCCAATGCAGGCGGCCGCAAGGCGGAAATTGCATTCTTCGGCGGCAGCTTTACGGGGATAGATAAAAAGGCACAAGAGGCATATCTTAAAGCCGCGGCGCCGTTTGTCGAAAGCGGCAGAGCATGCGGCATCCGTATTTCCACACGGCCCGATACGATTGATGCGGATACGCTTTCCTTTTTAAAAGCGCACCATGTCAAACATATTGAGCTTGGCGCGCAGTCAATGTCAGACGAGGTTTTGGCAAAATGCGGGCGCGGGCACACGGCAAAGGATACAGAGCGGGCATCCGCGCTGATACGGGAGAGTGACTTTGTACTCGGTCTGCAGATGATGGTCGGCCTGCCCCATAGCACGCCGCAAACGGAAGCGGACACAGCGCGCGCCTTTGTGCGGCTGGGTGCCGAGGAAGCGCGCATTTACCCGACGGTGGTATTCGAGGGCACCGCACTTTATCATATGATGCAAAGTGGCGCATACACGCCCATTTCTTTAGAAGATGCCATTTCCTCTTCCGCAGAGGCGCTTGCCATTTTGGAAGCGGGCGGCGTGACAGTCCTTCGCGTGGGACTGCAGGAAACGGAAACGCTCGGCGCGGCCATCAGAGGCGGCGCATACCATCCTGCGATGGGGGAACTGGTACGTGCGCGGCTTTGGCGAAACCGCATCGCGAGTAAAATCGGGGACAGAAAAGAAATAACCATTACTTGTCCGCCGCACCTTTGGTCGCAAGTCGTCGGGCAAAAGCGGGAAAATATTGCATATTTTAAGGAAACCTGCGGCGTTACCATTACCATGGCGGCGGGCGAACAAGTTATAATAGGAGGTACACTATGAGTATAGAAATTTCAAAGGACCTTACAAAAATCCGTGAAAAAAAAGGCTTTATATGTGACATGGACGGTGTTATCTACCACGGCACAAAGCTTCTTGACGGCGTTCGTGAATTTGTGGACTGGTTGCAGAAAGAAAACAAGCACTTTTTGTTTTTGACAAATTCAAGCGAGCGTTCTCCGCGTGAACTGAGCCAAAAGCTGGCACGCATGGGGCTTGACATTGACCCGTCCCACTTTTACACCAGCGCACTTGCAACTGCATCGTTTCTGGCAAGCCAATGTCCGGGCGGCAGCGCCTATGTTATCGGTGAGCCGGGCCTTACGGGCGCACTTTATGATGCAGGCATTATGATGAACGACTATAACCCCGACTATGTGGTTGTAGGTGAAAGCCGTTCCTACAGCTTTGAAAAAATTGAGCACGCCATTCGGCTCGTTCTTGGCGGCGCACGCCTTATCGGTACCAATACGGACATTACAGGCCCTTCCGAAAAGGGGATTTTGCCCGCTTGCCGTGCCCTTGTCGCGCCGATTGAAATGGCAACAGGCAGAAACGCCTACTTTATCGGCAAGCCAAATCCGATTATTATGCGCCACGCGATGCATTGCATTGGCCTTCGGCGCGATGAAACTGCCATTATCGGTGACCGCATGGATACAGACATTTTGTCGGGCATCCAGACGGAAATTGACACGATTTTGGTTTTAAGCGGCGTCACGGGCGAAAAAGAGCTTATGGAAATGCCGTACAAGCCTTCTTATATTCTGCCAGGCGTCGGCCACATTCCCCCGAGATGAGGACGTTTACAATTGGCGAAAATGACGCAGGCAGGCGCATAGATGCCTTTTTTCGGCATCTTATGCCCGCGCTTCCCAAAGGTATGCTTTATAAATATCTGCGCACCAATAAAATTAAGCTCAACGGCAAAAAGCCGCAGGCAGACAGCCGCGTCCAAAGCGGTGATGTAATCACTTATTTTGGCAGCGACGAATTTTTGCCGAAAACCGAAGTGACGGAAAGTATGCTTTTCGAAAAAGCGGGCGGCGCTCTCCCTACGGTGGTGTATGAGGACGAGCATATCGTGCTTTTGTATAAACCGCGCGGCATCTCCTGCCAGCCGGATAAGGACCGCCCTTCAAGAACACTTGTCGATATGTTAAAGTGGTATCTTTATAAAAAGGGTGACTATAACCCCGCGGCAGACAATACCTTTGCCCCTGCCCTTTGTAATCGCCTCGATGTCAACACCACGGGGCTTGTTATCGGCGCGAAAACCATGGCGGCTCTGCGCGAAATGAATGAGAAAATTCACGCGGGCGCGGTGCGGAAGTTTTATCGTTGCCGCGTCTTAGGCGTGCCGAATCCCCCTCTTGGCACGATAGAAACCATGCTCCAAAAGGACGAGGTGCAAAATATAAGCCGTGTTTCCGCGGCAGGCAAAAAAGCGATAACGCGCTACAAAACACTCGAAACGGACGGAGATGTCAGCACGCTCGAAATTGAGCTTGTGACAGGGCGCTCTCACCAAATCCGCGTCCATATGCACCATATCGGCTGCCCCCTTGTCGGTGACCCGAAGTATGGAAAGGGCGGCACGGGGCAAGACCTTTGCGCCTATAAAATTTTCTTTGATTTTCAGTCTGCCGACGGCGTTTTGGGATACCTAAAAGGTAAAACCTTTACAATTTAAAAAGAGGACATTTGCAATTGCAAACGTCCTCTTTTTTTATCTTTCATTTATCCAAATACTGTGAGCAAGAAGCCTGCCGCTACGGCCGAGCCGATAACGCCTGCCACATTGGGGCCCATTGCGTGCATCAGAAGGAAGTTTGACGGATTTTCCTTCTGTCCGACCATCTGGGAAACACGCGCCGCCATAGGCACGGCGGAAACGCCTGCAGAGCCTATCAGCGGATTTATCTTGCCGCCCGACAGTTTACACATCAGCTTGCCAATCAAAAGGCCGCCGATTGTAGAGAAGGAAAACGCCAAAAGACCGAGTACGATGATTTTTAATGTATCAAACTGCAAGAACGTGTCATAGCGCGCAGTTGCGCCAACGCTGATGCTTAAAAATATCGTGACAATGTTCATAAGATTGTTTTGCGCCGTGTCGGAAAGGCGGTCCGTAACGCCGCATTCCTTCAAAAGATTGCCGAGCATCAGGCACCCTAAAAGCGGGGCAACGGACGGCAAAATCAAACAGGTAATAATGGTTACCATAATCGGGAACACAATTTTTTCCGCCTTGGAAACGGGGCGGAGCTGTTCCATTTTAATTGCGCGTTCCTTTTTGGTCGTAACAAGCTTCATAAGCGGCGGCTGAATCAGCGGAATCAGCGCCATATAGGAATACGCCGCAATCGCGATAGGTGCTAAAAGCTCGGGCTTTAAGGTTTTGGTAAGCCAAATTGCCGTGGGGCCGTCTGCACCGCCGATAATGCCGATGGAGGCGGCGGCTTGCCCGTCAAAGCCGAGCAAAATCGCGAGAATCGGCGCGCAGTAAATACGGATCTGTCACGCAGGACCCAAAAGCATGGATTTCGGATTTGCAATCATGGGGCCGAAATCCGTCATCGCACCAACGCCGAGGAATATAAGGGACGGATAAAGGCCTGTTTTAACACCGATATATAAAATATCCAAAAGGCCGCCCGTCTGCAAGACCTTTGCGTAGTCCACAGGGCCTGCGCCTGCCCAAAGCTCGGGCGTGTAAACGCCTGAAATCGGCAGGTTTGATAAAAGCATACCAAACGCAATCCCGATAAGGAGAAGCGGCTCAAACTTTTTCACAATCCCAAGATACAAAAGTACGCAGGAGAGAAGAATCATCAGAAGCTGCCGAAAACCATCCCCCGAAAATGAGGCGAAAATTTGCGCAATGCCCGACTGATTCCAAACGCCTGCCAGCGTTTCTAAAATATTCATTTTATACAAAGCCCCCTTAGGAGAGAACAACCAAGGGTGCGCCGCTGTCAACCGTTGCGCCCGAAGTAGCAACTATTTGTGTTACGGTCGCATCTTTTGGTGCAACAATTTCATTTTCCATCTTCATCGCTTCGATGATAACCAAAACATCACCTTTTTTCACGGCTTGTCCGGCTTGGACCTTAATGCTTAAAACTGTACCGGGCAAGGGTGCTGCAACCACTTCGCCTGCGCCGACTGCAACCTGGGGCGCTGCCGCGGGTGCTGCCTGCGGTGCTGCCGCTGCGGGTGCGGGTGCTGCCGCTGCGGGTGCAGGTGCTGCTGCATCATATTCTGCCGCAACAATGGCTGCGCCTTGTTCTACCTCAACCTCATATGTTTTCCCGTTTAATGTTACCTTATATTTCATTTTAACCATCCTTTCTTCGTCTATCCAACGCTTTCTTTACGCTTCAATCTCTTTAATGGAGATAAAACGCAATGTGTTAAGCGGTACACCGAGCTTATCTGCAGTAATTGCCATCAGCATCGCAGCTGTCTTGTCGGGCACATCGTAGAGTATAACCTCGCCGCAGCTGCCCTTTGCCGCTGCGGGTGCCGCGGCATTTGCAGCAGCAGACGGTGCGGCATCTTCTGCCTTCGTCTTTTTGTTTAAAACCGCAGTCATGGCTTTTATCGAAACCATAATAAGAAGCAAGACGGCAAAAACAATGATAATACCGAGTGCGGATTCGCCGAGAGACTGGAATAAAAGTTTATTTATATTCATAGCGCACCTATTCCTTTCTTACATCTTTTCAATGGTGTATTTTACGTGATTTTCGCGTCTTTCCTGTCTTTTTTGGCTGAATTTTTCCCAAACCTGCGGGAATGCGATATAGGAAAGTACGTCCTCATCACTTTCAGCGCGTGCGCCAAGCTCTGCCTTTGTGGCTTCAAAAGCGTCAGACAAGGTATCCGCAAAGCGGCATGTAACAGGCTCTTCCCCGTCAAGCGCTTTTTCCTGCAATGCCTTGTCAATTTCGCCGGGCGCTTTACCATATTCACCACGAAGGTAAGCCTTCACCTCTTTGCCGATGTTCTTATATCTCTCACCGACCAAAACGTTGGTAGCCGCCTGCACACCGACCATCTGGCTCATCGGCGTTACAAGGGGCGGATAGCCGAGGTCTTTTCGTACACGGGGTGTTTCCATCAAAACCTCGTCCAGCCTGTCAAGGGCATTTTGTGCCTTCAGCTGTGCAATCAGATTCGAGAGCATACCGCCCGGAATCTGGTAATTGAGTGCGTTTGTATCGGTTGCCAAAACAGTGGGATTTAATGTGCCATTTTCAATAAACTCGTTTCGGATGGGTTTGAAGAAGTCGTTGACTTCTTTTGTAATTTTATCGTCCAAATCCACGGTATAGCCCATCTGGCGAAGTGCGTAAGCGAGCGTTTCCGTCGCAGGCTGGCTTGTGCCGCCCGAGAAGCAGGAGGAAGCCGTGTCAATCACGTCTGCACCCGCCTCGATGGCCTTTAAATACGTCATAAATGCAAGACCTGTGGTACAATGTGTATGAATGACAACAGGCAGCTTTACTGCACCCTTGATGGCTTTTACAAGGTCATACGCCTCCTGCGGGCCCATAACGCCTGCCATATCCTTAATGCAGATAGAGCCTACGCCCATCTCTTCCATTTCGCGTGCAAGCTTTACATAGTTTTCAAGCGTGTGCACGGGGCTTGTGGTGTAGGAAATCGCACCCGATGCATGTGCACCCATGCGATTGGTTTCCTCAACCGCCACCTTTATATTACGAAGGTCATTTAATGCGTCAAAGATACGGATGATGTCAATGCCGTTTTGGACGGAGTGCTGAATAAATTTCTTTACAACATCATCAGGGTAATGCTTGTACCCCAAAAGATTCTGGCCGCGAAGGAGCATTTGGAGCTTTGTGTCGGGCATTTTTGCCTTGATTTTCCGCAGGCGCTCCCACGGGTCCTCATCCAAATAGCGCAAGCAAGAGTCAAAGGTTGCGCCGCCCCAGCACTCGACCGAGTAGTACCCTGCGCGATTCATGGTTTCCAAAATCGGCTCGAATTTGTCAAACGGCAAGCGTGTTGCAATGAGTGATTGATTTGCGTCACGCAAGACGGTTTCGGTAAATTGTACCTTCATTTTTATCCTCCTATAGCTGTTTTTTATGGCCAAATTCCCCCACCATAAAAAATAATCAAATTTGGATTCATTATATCTTATTTTTCTCAAAAAGTCAATCTTTTCAGCAGAACTTTTTGTATAATTTTTCAAGCCGTTTATATGGAAGCTATATTCTTGAAGGTTTCCTTTAAATTCGGATATACAGACCGATAAACCTGATAACATTTTTCATACGCCGCCTGATTGGCAGGCTTTGTTTCTGTGCGATTTTTCACAATCATCTCGCACGCTTTTTCCACGCTTTCATATACGCCCGCGCCGACGCCCGCCAAAATTGCGACGCCGAGTGCAGGGCCTTCCTCTGCCGTTATGGTTTTTACAGGTGTATCAAACGTCCCTGCCAGCATTTCGCGCCAGAGCGCACTTTTTCCGCCGCCGCCCACCGCGGTCATATCGTTTACGGGAATCTCCATTTCGCGAAGCACCTCTACGGCATCGCGCAAGGAGTAGGTAACACCCTCCATGACTGCGCGCAAAAAGTGCTTTTTCTCATGCTTGGCACTCATGCCGATAAAAACGCCTCTTGCATTTGCATCCAGATGCGGTGTACGCTCGCCCATCAGATACGGCAGGTACAAAAGGCGCTCGGCACCGATTTCCACCGCCGCGGCAATCGCATCCATTTCCGCATAGCTGTATTCTTTTGCAAACGTGTTACGAAACCATTGGAGTGAAAGGCCTGCGCCTTGCGTCACGCCCATTACATGCCACTTCCCCGGCACGGCGCAGCAAAATGTGTGTACGCGCCCTGCTTTGTCAATCACGGGCGCATCTGTGTGTGCAAAGACAACGCCGCTGGTGCCGATGGTCGTAAATGCTTTCCCCTCGGAAACGACGCCGCAGCCCACAGCTGCCGCCGCATTGTCCCCCGCGCCGCCCACAACGGGCACGCCCTCCAAAAAGCCAAGTCCTTTTACATGCCCCGTAATCTCAGGGCTTTCATATACCTTGCCGAGGAGCGCTTCGTCAATAGACAAAATCTCCAGAATTTCTTTCGACCAGGCGCGTTTTTTCACGTCTAAAAGCTGCATGCCCGAAGCGTCTGACACCTCGGTGGCATATTCCCCCGTCAGTTTAAAACGGATATAATCCTTTGGCAGAAGGATATGTCTGCACTTTTTGTAAATTTCGGGCTCATGCTTTCGCACCCACAAAATTTTAGAGGCCGTAAAGCCGCACAAGGCAGGATTTGCCGTAATATCAATCAGTTTTTCCTTGCCGACCATCGCCGTGATTTCTTCACATTCCGCCTCCGTGCGCTGGTCGCACCAGATAATGGACGGGCGCAGTACCTCGTTTTTCTCGTCCAGCATAACAAGGCCGTGCATCTGCCCCGAAAGCCCGATGCCGACGATATTTTCGACGCCTTCGGAAACATAAGCAAGCGTTTCCTTTGCCGCGTTCCACCAGTCCTCGGGGTTTTGCTCCGCCCAGCCGTTTTGCGGCTGATACATGGGGTATTCCACCGTTTTACTTTTTAAAGGTGTTCCCTTCTCGTCAAAAAGCACCGTTTTCGTGCCCGAAGTGCCGATATCCATCCCGATTAAATAACGCATAGGTACCCTCCTTTAAAGGCTGAACATAATCTCGTTTACAACGCTTTCGAGATATTCCTGTTTGCCGCTTCTTTTATCCTCTACAACGGAAAGCTTCATTGCATAGTCCGCCAACGCTTCAAGGCTCGTATTGCCGCTTACAATATCCGCGCCGATGCCGCTTTGGAAGGAAGCGTAGCGTTCCTTTACAAAATTGTCAATTCTGCCATCCTTTATAATTTTATCTGCAATGCGAAGTCCCAATGCAAACGTATCCATGCCCGCGATGTATGAGAGGAAAATATCCGTATCGGTCATGGAGGCACGTCTTGCCTTTGCGTCAAAGTTTAAACCGCCGTTTGTAAAGCCGCCTGCCTTTAAAACCTCGAGCATGCAGTAGGTCGCTTCATACACGTTTGTGGGGAACTGGTCTGTATCCCAGCCAAGCTGACTGTCACCCTGGTTTGCGTCAATCGAGCCGAATACACCGTTTATGCGCGCGGTGCAAAGCTCATGCGCGAAGGTATGGCCCGCAAGCGTTGCGTGGTTTGCTTCTACATTAATTTTAAAGTCATCCATAAGGTCATATTTGCGAAGGAAAGCAAGCACGGTTGCTGTATCAAAATCGTACTGGTGCTTTGTCGGCTCCTTCGGCTTCGGCTCTATGTAAAAGTCTCCCTTGTAGCCATTCTTTCTGCCGTATGCGACCGCCATTTTCAAAAGGCGTGCAAAGTTGTCAAGCTCCAGGCTCATATCGGTATTTAAAAGTGTTTCATACCCTTCACGTCCGCCCCAGAATACATAGCCTGTGCCGCCAAGCTCGATGGTAATATCCATCGCCTTTTTAATTTGCGCCGCCGCATATGCATATACGTCCGCATTGGAGCTTGTACCCGCGCCATGCACGTAACGCGGATGGTTGAATAAATTTGCCGTGCCCCACAAAAGCTTTTTATTATATTTTTTCATATTTTCTTTCAAAAGCGCCGTGATGACATCCAGATTTTCCTGAAATTCGGAAAGACTTTCCCCTTCGGGGGCAATGTCTTTGTCATGGAAGCAGAAATAGTCGATTCCGAGCTTATCCATGATTTCAAACGTGGCAGAAACCTTCCTTTTTGCAATCTCCATCGGTGTTTTTCCGCCAAAAGATTTGTCCTGTGTGCCAATGCCGAACATGTCCGTTCCGTCCCCGCACATGGTGTGCCAATACGAAAGCGCAAACTTAAGCTGCTCCCGCATGGTCTTTCCGCCGACGATTTCCTCGGGATTATAAAACTTAAACGCCAACGGATTTTTAGAGTCCCTTCCTTCATAGTTTATTTTTTGCACATTAAAAAATTCTTGCATTTTTATACACCTCCAATGTAAAGTATACAATATTTTTGCCGTATTTTCTATGTCACTTATCGTTTTTCATAAGTCATATATTGCTTTTTTCTTTTTTCTGTGCTATACTGAAAACAAGGTGATGCAAATGGAATATCTTGAAAGAGTGAATAAGGCCTTTCCCGACTATCCTTACATTGATTTAAAAAAGACGAATTTCAGCTACGGCGCCCATTATCACGAAGAAATTGAGGTTATTTATATGATTTCGGGCCATACAACGCTTACGCTGGACTCTGTTTCGCATACGCTCTACGCGGGGGATATTTTCCTCGTGATGCCGGGCGAAATTCACAGCTTTTTTTCGGACACAGCTAATGATTTATATGTTATGAAGCTGTATTGCAGGGAGGAAATGTCTCTCTATAGGCTTGACGGCAAAATTTCCAAAAAAGACGCCGCCTACCCCGCTTTTAAAAAAATCATTGATGCGATTGCCTTTGAGGATACGGAAAAAAATATAGGCTACACCTACGCTGTGGGCATGCATGTAAACCATCTGCTCCTTAATATTTTCCGCCTTTTGTCACCGCGGAAAATTTTGCCTGCCGAGCAAAAGGAAACGGTGCGTCGGCTCGCCTTTTTAAACGCCGTACAAACATATTTGGATGCGCACTATGCGGAAAAAATTACGCTTGAGAGCGCCGCCCGCGCTTTAAACTACTCAAAATACTACTTTTCGCATCTTTTTAAAGAAATCACAAACCAAAGCTTTATGGATTTTGTAACCGAGTTTCGTCTTGAAAAATCCATTGCCCTTTTGATGGTCGGCCAATCGGTGAGCGAGGCCGCCCTCTCTGTCGGCTTTTCAAACCTCCGCACGTATAACCGCGTGTTTAAAGCGCACTATAAAACTACACCCTCCGCGTATAAGAACGGCAAAACTGTGCGTGGAAACTTCCCGTAAGAAAAAGGACATTTTCGTTGACTTTGCCCCCATTTTGTGCTAAAATAAGCCTATGTGACGGAAAGGATGAAAATTATGGAAAAATTTTATATCACCACACCCATTTACTATCCCAGTGACAATTTGCATATCGGTCACACCTATACAACCGTAGCGGCGGACACCATTGCACGCTATAAGCGTTTGCGCGGCTTTGACGTTATGTTTTTAACAGGTACGGATGAGCACGGCCAGAAAATCCAGCGCAAGGCAGAAGCGGCGGGCAAAACGCCGAAGGAATATGTCGATACCATCGTGGCGGGCGTAAAAGACCTTTGGAAGCTTATGAATATTTCCAATGACCGCTTTATCCGCACGACGGATGCGCAGCATGTAAGCGCGGTACAAAAGATTTTTAAGGCGCTCTATGATAAGGGCGATATTTATAAAAGCGAATACGAGGGGCTTTACTGCACCCCGTGCGAATCGTTTTGGACGGAGCATCAGCTTGTGGACGGCAAATGTCCCGATTGCGGCCGCCCTGTTGAAAAAACCAAGGAGGAAAGCTATTTCTTCCGCATTTCAAAGTATCAGGACCGCCTCATTGACCTCATAGAAAACACAGATTTCTTAGAGCCTGCAAGCCGCAGAAATGAAATGCTCAATAACTTTTTGCGTCCCGGGCTTTCCGACCTTTGCGTATCCCGCACAAGCTTTACATGGGGCGTGCCTGTGGAGTTTGATCCGGGCCACATTGTTTATGTATGGATTGATGCGCTTTCCAATTACATCACCGCCATGGGTGCGTTTTCTGAGGACGATAGCGATTTTCGCCACTACTGGCCTGCGGATTTACACCTGATGGCAAAGGAAATTGTACGCTTCCACACACTCATCTGGCCCGCCATTTTAATGGCGCTTGACCTGCCCTTGCCGAAAAAGGTGCTGGGACATGGCTGGATGCTTTTGGACGGCGGTAAAATCTCAAAATCGAAGGGTAACGTGGTAGACCCTGTGATTTTATCCTCCAAATACGGCGTGGATGCGCTCCGCTACTATGCTTTGCGCGAAATGCCCTATGGCGCGGACAGCGAATTTTCAAATGAATCTCTTATCAGCCGCATTAACACTGACCTTGCCAATGACCTTGGAAACCTTGTCAGCCGTACAGCGGCAATGCTTGAAAAATATTTTGGCGGTGCTGTGCCCGCCGTTCGGGAAAGCGGCGAATTTGACGATAGCCTTATCGCTTGTGCGGAGGAAGCCGCGAAAAAAGCCGAGAACAATTTAGAAAGCTATAACCTCGCAGGTGCGTTGACCGACATTTTTGCACTCGTCGGCCGCACGAATAAGTATATTGACGAAACGATGCCCTGGGCACTTGCGAAGGATGAAGCGAAAAAAGCGCGCCTCGGCGCGGTACTCTATAACCTTGCCGAAAGCGTACGCGTGATTGCCACGCTGCTTTCGCCGTTCATGCCCGAAACGGCAGAAAAAATCTTTGCCCAGCTCGGTGCGGACGAAGCCATGCGCGCCTGGGACAATGCGCACAAATGGAACGTATTGCCCGATACGTTTTCCATGACGCGTGCCGATGCCCTTTTCCCGCGCATTGACATGGAAAAGGAGCTTGCAGAACTCGAGGCCATCAGCGCAAAAAAGGCGGCAGAAAAGAAAGCCGCTGAAGAGAAAAAAGAAGAAATCACAATAGATGATTTTGCAAAATGCAAGCTTTGCGTTGCTAAGGTACTCGCAGCGGATACTGTCGAGGGTGCCGACAAGCTTTTGAAGCTCTCCCTCGACACGGGTGACGGCACACGCACAGTCGTGTCAGGCATTCGCTCTGCCTACACGGCGGAGGAAATGGTCGGCAAAAGCGTTGTTTTACTGAAAAACCTTCGTCCTGCAAAATTGCGCGGCATCATGAGCGAGGGTATGCTTCTTTGTGCCGAGGCAGACGGCAAGCTTTCCCTTTTGACGGTTGAGGGCGATATGCCTGCGGGCGCGGAGATACGCTGATGTTTTTTGATTCACACGCGCATTATAATGATGAAGCTTTCGGAGAGGACAGGGACGCACTTTTAGCGTCCCTCCCCCTCTCGGGCATCGACTATATCGTGAACATCGGGGATACTTTAAAGGCAAGCGCGGATTCCATTGCGATTGCCGAAAAATATCCCTTTGCCTATGCCGCCGTCGGCATCCACCCCCAAAGTGCGGGCGAGCTTGACGATGCGGCACTCGGCACATTGGAGCGCATGGCAGCCCATGAGAAGGTCGTCGCCATCGGCGAAATCGGGCTTGACTATTATTATGAAAATGAGAGCCGTGCGCTGCAAAAGGATGCCTTTATCCGCCAGCTTATGCTTGCGGATAAAGTGGGACTTCCCGTCGTGATTCATGACAGAGATGCACACGGGGACACGATGGATATTTTAAAAACGCATTTAAAAAGCGGCGGCGTGATGCATTGCTTTTCAGGCAGCGTAGAGCTTGCGCGTGAGGTTTTGCGCCTTGGCATGTATATCGCGCTCGGCGGCGTTGTGACCTATAAAAACGCGGTCAAAACGGTGGAGGTTGCCAAAATGGTCCCGCCCGACCGCCTTCTTCTGGAAACAGATTGCCCATACCTCTCGCCCGTGCCATGCCGCGGCAAGCGAAATTCGTCCCTGAATCTTTTTCATACTGCCGAGAAAATTGCGGAAATCCGCGGCACCACCACCGAGGTGATTGCCGCCGAAACCAAGGAAAATGCCAAACGTCTTTTTAACATCTCATAAAAAA
>JAZNLF010000183.1:0-5146 GCA_045578945.1 Clostridia bacterium
TTACACGCCTTCGCTACTTCCTTGGCGCGGGAATTGCCCCAGTAAATTGCCGCCAGATTCTCCAAAAATCCCACTTCGTCGGAAAAATCATGCAGGAAGGATAATTCACCTGCCGCCTTACTCATAAGGGACGGATAGTTGCCGAAATACCAGCATTCCATAACGCCCTTTACGCCATATTTGTGACAACCTTTGAATTTATCGAATATAAGGCCGGGTGTGGGCAGGTATGGCACGGTTGCCACTTCGTGCGAGCAGCAAACCTGCATCTTCGCATACATCGTTTTTCCGTATTTTTGTGCCGCGCGCGCCGTAACCTCAAAAAGCTCGGACGGCCCTGCGTAGGAAAGCCAGTAGTCAACGCCTAAGCGGTCGCGCCCCAATTGGGATGCTACGCCCATATCGTCAAAATTCTGCATAAGCATGACATCGGAAGGTGCCGTACGCACATAATCCTCAATGTCCTTATATTCCCAACAGCGGTGACCATACGTCCAGCTGATAAAGGGTGCGTCACTTCCTGCGCGGCGCATGCCCTCGCGAAGGCAGTCCACCGCCTGCGACAAAACTTCGCCCTTTGGTGTGCCGCCGCAATGGGGGCAGTCATCCTTCTCGCCGCCCGAACAGTTTGTCGAGCGCTCTCCGTTTGTAATGCTGATATAGCCGCCAAGACCGGGCAGGAGCTTGCACATCGTTTCGGTCGAGTCTATGCAGTACGCACGGCCAAATTCCGTGTTGGTACAAAAGCACTTTTTATCATCCCATGTGGATGCACCCCAAACCTCGGGGTATTTTTTGAGCATTTCCCACTCGGGGAATGCGTGCGGCTCTATCGCAAATACGAAGACCTTGATGCCATAGCGCGCACAGCGGCGAATGACATCGCGCAGTTTTTCAATACGTTTTTCATAGCCGTCCCCATATTCCGCGACCATGCCCGCGGGCAAAAGCGCCTTAAAGCTTGTATAAATCCAAAGTCCGTTTGTGCCGTCATGCGCAAGACGGTTTAAGTACTCCTCGGGATAGTAATCCACATCATCGGAAAGCTCATCGCCGTTTTTCGGCGGGCGGTTTGTGGGGCTGAAGAAGCCGCGCGTGATGCGGTCTTTAATATGCGGCCAGCGCTCGGTTTCGCCGATTGCAAGATAGGCGGATTCACTGCGGCAAAATGCATCTTCCAAAAATACAAGCGCACGGCGGACGCCTTCCGTATCGGCGGCGGTGATAGTAACGCCGTCTGCCTTGACCGACACAAAATATGCCTCAAAGCAGCGTGTTTCACCCTTTACAATACGGACGGGTGTTTTGTCACCCGAAAGGCCGTACACCTTTAAAAACAGGTTAAAGTCTTCATATGCAGTTTCCAAAAGACCTTCCGTATCGGGAAATTCCGTGGCAAGGTACATGCCGCCAAGGTCCGCTTCCCCTTCTTTCTTGGCGCGCTTGCCGAAGGAAGCGGGCGCCTCGCTGTGTACAGGACTTCCCAAAAGCTTTACGAAGTCAAGGGGTGGCTGCTTGTCAAAAAACTTGTCAAATTTCTCTGTGCGTATCATGTTTCTCTCTCCAATCTCTATATTTTATGGGATATATTCTCGGTTGCAATTTGCATACCTTGCCTTTATAATAGACTTAAGGATTGTTACGAAAGGAAGATGCAAAATGCGCATAATGCGTGCTATCAATAAAATTGCAGGTGCGCCGCGCCGCGTGATGCTTGGCGGCATTTTGGGCAGTAGTGTGCTTCTTTGCGCCGCAACGTGTCTTTTATATAACGGGACGTATTCTGAAATTGTTCTCTCGCGCCAGATGTGCCAAACCGCAGTAGGACTTTTTGCCGAAGGGATGATTCTTGGATTTTTTCTCGACGTGGTGTTTAAAAATCAAGGCGCGTAACAGATAAGCGCATCCTGCCCCTCCACACGCGCACACCAGACGGGTTTTTTCGTGCCGGGCGTGGTGTCCTCCAAATATGCGAGGAATAAGTCTTTAATTTGGAGCGTGTCCTGCGAGGGTGGCAAAGACATATAAATGCCGTCCACCGCCTCGAGCATCGTTACATTTTGGAACGGCTCGCCAACGCTTTCAAAGCGGCGGATAAAATGGCGGTAGCGGATAAGACGTCCGTTTTTTACTTCCATTTCCACCGCGTGCTGCATGGCGGGATGGTACGTATCCCCCACCGTCGTGATAACGGGCGTGCCCGCGTGGTAATAGTCCATATAGAAGGTGTAGCTGTCCCCGTCCTTTTCAAGAAGGTCACCCGAAACAATTGCGTCAAAGGGCATGTCGGGTACAAGCGCGCGCCATACCTTCTCGGCAAGGCGTACTGCGCCGTTTAAAGAGTCGTAAAGCGTGACCGCACCGTCACGCACAGGCAAAAGGTCAACGCCTTTTTCCTCGTTCAGCGCATAATACTCTACCACGCCGTCGGGATATAGGTTGACCGAACCATAGTTTTCTACAAAATGCACCGTGCCGTCCGTGCCGATATAGCGGTTGGGCGTGCGCTCGGTGTACTGAAATACAGATAAAAGTTCTTCCATGTTCATGTCGGTTTCTACGGGATTTTCCGCCGTAATCCCGACGCCGCGCGTTGCATTCGGCGCAATTAAAATCTGCGGTGAGCAGACAACCTTTTGCTGGACTGCCTCTCCAATGCCGCCGCTGCCTATGTGCAAATTCAGCTCAAAAGCGTAAGAATAATTTGTATTTTCCGTCATGGCCGCGATTTTTTCGTAAAGCGGCGCTTTGCCTTCATAACGGATATAGCATTTTATAATGCGCCCCGTATTGTACTCGCGCACATACAAAAGCATATCCTCGCCCCCTTCGCCGACGGGGGCCACGATAAATTCACGCACCGAGTCAATTTTTGAGGCAAGCCATGTATCTGCAATCCCTGTTACCTTTGCAAAAAGTGCAGGAGAAAATGCGGAATTATATTCTGCATAAATGGAGCGCGTGTCCAAAATTTCGTCATTTCGTAATACGTCATACCATTCCTCGACGTCCACCTCCGTGACCATCTGCACGCGGCTTTCATCCGACAAGACCGCACCGAAAAATGCCTTGACTTCTTCGTAAAACGGCGCATAAGACACGTCGCTGACGTAATATACCGCGCGGTTTCCGCCGTTTGTTACGACAAGCTTTTGCGGCTTGGCGAGGCTCTCCATCGGGCTTAGATAAGGTTGTTCTTTTTGGAAAAGACGCGAAAAAAAAGCGCGGTCCGACAAAGATACAAAAAAATCGTACCCATGCGGCCAAATGCCGCTGCCAAACCACACATTTAAAGTCAATACGACCGTACATGCAATTAAAATGAGCAATATCCCCGTTTTAATCTTCTCTTTTCTCATAAAAACCCCTGCACAGCGTTAAATTCTCTTGTTTTTACCAGCCGCCGAAAATGGACCGGAAGTTTGCAGCAAAGCCGCGAATGCTGTCCAAAAGGCTTTGGTCTAAAAGCGTAATATCGAGACGGACATGTTGATAAACGCCCGGTGCACTTTCTGCACGCAGCAAAAGATAGTTGGTTTCACGCGCCAAGTCAACCTGTTGGAGATATACGCCGGAGGCGCTGACTGTTTTCGTAAGCGGCGCACCATAAGCGTCATGCTTTAAGTAGAACTGGCCATCCGCAGGATTGTAGCTATAAAGGGAAATCGTAGCGCCGCTGACACAGACGGCGGACAATGTATAATTTTGCTTTGTTGTGGAGGAAACAGAAGTTTCCGGCTTCTTCACCGTCATAAGCCCCGTTGCCGTGCCGCCATCATAAGCACTTATCACCGCGGGTGCAGCGAGACATCCGACAGAAATACAGCATATTAACATGGCAAGAATTGCGCATACTGCCAATTTTTTCATAATAGACAAACCCTTCATTTTAATTTAAAACCGAGACCTTCCTCAGTTGACATTTTTATTATACACTATATTTATTACAGATGTGTTACACCGCATTAACTTTTGGATAACATTATGAAAAAAAGCATAAAACGGCATTTTTGGGGCGCTATTATTTATCATGTGTCCTTCCTTAAAATCTCAAGATAATCTTCATAAGCAAATACACGATTACGATTTGCGTTGTTTGTCTGCACAAGTATTCCGCATTCTTCTAATCTTTTTACACCCGCAGAAACAGTACTGAACGCAAGTGATAAATCTTCCGATGTTTTCTTGATGTCTATAATAGGATTTTTTTCAAGATAATCAAAAATCTCTTTTGCGGTTTTTGATGCCCTGCCCATTTTTTCTATAATTGCAATATTTTTATCGTGCAATTCGGATAATTTTTTAATTGACAGGGCTGCATCTTCCGAGGATTCCTTGATTGCACGAAGAAAGAATTTTATCCATTGTTCGTAATTGTTTTTATTTCTCACTTCACTCATACGGTCATAATATTCAATTCTGTTATTTTTGAGGTAATAGGAGATATAAAGAGCAGGTGTGTTTAATCTCTTTTTCTCCATTAAAAACAGCGTAATCAACAATCTTCCCACACGACCGTTGCCATCTAAAAACGGATGTATTGTTTCAAACTGATAGTGGATTAAGGCTGCTTGAATCAACAAATCCAATGCATCATCTGCATTTATATATTTTTCTAAATCAGACATTGCCCCCTGCATATCTTCAGGATTCGGTGGAATATATCGTGCATTTTTTAATGTACTGCCTGCGCTACCTATCCAGTTTTGAGAATATCTGAATTCTCCGGGATTTTTTTCCTGCCCTCGTACATCCTTCATTAAAACTTCGTGCGTTTCTTTTATAAGTCTGTTGCATAAAGGTAGCGTATTTAATCGCTTAAGAGCAAACTCGGTTGCTTTTATATAATTAATTACATCAGCTACATTTTGATTTGCATTTTTTTCAATTAAAGGATCTAATACATCTTCCAAAGTTGCCTGCGTTCCTTCTATCTGTGATGACAATAATGCTTCTTTACGCACATACATAGACACAAATAAATTCATATTGGGAATATAGCTCGACAAGGTATCTAATGTTGCTAAAGCCTTTGTAGCACCTGTAAGCAGGGAAATGATTTCTGCATCCATATTTATTTCTACCGGCAGCGGTGCAGGACGAAAAGACTTGTATTCAGCCACTCCGCTTAAATTGGTGATATATT
>JAZNLF010000184.1:0-3290 GCA_045578945.1 Clostridia bacterium
TCGGGAACAGAAAGCCCGTCAGCGCGGGTGACAACAACGTCTACACCATCTATCGTCAATTTATTATCCATCGCATCATTCGCTTTGCCGCCCGCAATTTTTGCGTTTACGGATTCAAGGGCACGCTTTGTATCGCGAAGCTCCGAAAGGAGTGCATCTACCTTTGTGCCGATTTCCATGGGATTTGCCTTGAGTGACATTGCCGCATGTTGTAAAACTGCGTTTTTATCGCTGATATACTGTAAAACGCCGTAGCCCGTGACTGCCTCAATACGCCGTGTACCTGCGTCAACGTACGCTTCGGATAAAATCTTAAAGAGGCCTGCCTCTGCGGTGTTTGTAAGATGACAGCCGCCACAAAATTCAATGGAATAGTCGCCCATGGTGACAACACGTACAATATCACCGTATTTTTCGCCAAACTGTGCTGCCGCACCAAGTTTTTTCGCCTCGTCAATCGGTAGCTCCTGCACAGTAATGGGAAGTGCCGCCAAAATAGCATCATTGACTTTTTCTTCCACAGCCGCTATTTCTGCATCCGTCATAGCGGAGAAATGGGAAAAGTCAAAGCGCAGATGCGTTTCATCCACCAAGGAGCCTGCCTGCGCCACATGCGTGCCCAAAACCTCACAAAGTGCCTTGTGCAGAAGATGCGTGGCGGAATGGTTGCGGGAGATGGACATGCGACGGCGTGCGTCGAGTGTAGCCATAACATCGTCCGAAACGTGGAATTCACCTTCCAAAACCTTTACAATATGCGCGGTAATATCACCGGGGAATTTCTTGGTATCCAAAACCTCTGCCACACCTGTTTCGGATTTTATGGTACCGCGGTCACCAACCTGACCGCCCATTTCGCCGTAGAAAACAGTTTCCCGCAAAACGATAATGCCTGTATCACCCTCGCCAATGGTATCGACAATCGCATCTCCCTGGCCGAGTGCGGCAATTTTCGTATCGCAAGCGGTTTTATCATAGCCGATAAAGGTGCTTGTGACGTCATTTCCAAACACAAGCGCCGAATCGCTGTCCCAGCTTGAGCCGTCACGGCGGCGTGCGCGTGCGGTGTCCTTTTGGACTTGCATTTCCTTTTGGAATCCGTCCTCATCCGCGGAAAGGCCCTGTTCTTCTAAAATATCACGCGTCAAATCGATCGGGAAGCCGAAAGTGTCATATAATTTAAAGGCTTTTTCGCCGTCTAAAACCGTTTTGTTTTCGGCACGGAGCGCTGTGATATAGTCATTTAAAATGGCAAGACCTTTATCAATCGTCAGCGCAAAGCGTTCTTCCTCAAGCTTTATGATTTTCTGAATGTAGTCTTGTTTTTCAGCCAGATGCGGATATGCCGAAACGGATTCACGAATTACAGTTTCGGCAATCTTATAGAGGAAAGTGCCGTCGATACCCAAAAGTTTTCCGTGGCGTGCCGCACGGCGAAGTAGACGTCTTAAAACGTAGCCGCGCCCTTCATTGGAGGGGATTACACCGTCGGAAATCATCATAACGGTAGAACGAATATGGTCGGTAATAACGCGGAGAGAAACGTCCGTCTTTTCATTCTCTTTATAGGTGACGCCTGCGAGCTTGCCGATTTCTTTCATAACGTTTTGCACCGTGTCAACCTCAAAGAGGTTATTTACCCCTTGCATAACAACGGCAAGACGTTCAAGCCCCATGCCCGTATCAATATTCGGATGCTCAAGGCGGTTATAATTGCCGTCTTCATCCTTATCAAACTGTGTAAACACAAGATTCCAGACTTCCATAAAGCGGTCGCAATCACAGCCGAGCTTGCAATCAGGCTTGCCGCAGCCAAAGGCTTCACCGCGGTCTACATGAATTTCCGAGCAGGGACCGCAAGGGCCTGTCCCATGCTCCCAGAAATTATCTTCTTTACCCATCTTCACAACGCGCTCGGGCGAAACGCCGATTTCATTGATCCAAATATCACGCGCCTCGTCATCCTCTTCATACACGGTAATCCACAAGGTTTCTACGGGGAAGTGCATAACCTCTGTAAAGAACTCCCATGCCCAATGGATGGCTTCGCGTTTGAAGTAATCTCCAAAGGAGAAGTTACCGAGCATTTCAAAGAATGTGCCGTGACGCGCCGTTTTGCCGACGCGCTCAATATCAGGCGTACGAATGCACTTTTGGCAGGTGGTTACGCGCTTTGAAGGCGGAATTTCCGCGCCCGTAAACCATTTCTTCATCGGTGCCATGCCCGAATTGATTAAAAGCAGACTGTTATCGTTTTGCGGCACAAGCGGAAAACTGCCAAGCCGTAAGCATCCTTTTGTTTCAAAAAAATGCAGAAATTTCTCACGTATTTCGTTAACGCCTAATTTTTCCAAACTGAATCATTCCTTTATATAATATCTTTTTACATTATACCGATTTTTACACAAAATGTCAAGGTGAAAATCGCGGTTCCCCGCACAAGGTATACCTTATTCGCGAGCAAGTGCGAGCGCCTTTTGAAGCTGGACGTCCTCGCTGCCTCTGTTTTCTACAACGTAATCGGGCGTAATGCCGTTTTTATCAATAATATAGCCGCCCGGCGTGAAATAGTGGGCGATGGTAAGCTTTACGGCGCCGTCACGAAGTTTATACAGATTTTGCACGCTGCCTTTCCCGTAGGTCTTGGTGCCGACCAATTTGGCGCGGCCGTTATCCTTTAAAGTACCCGCTAAAATTTCGGAGGCAGAGGCGCTGTTTTCGTTGATGAGGACCACCAGCTTCTTGTCGATATATTCCGCGTCACTCTCATATATAAAGTCGCGCTCTTTGTCCTTGTCTTCCGTGTAGACCACCGTGCATGCAGGCAGAAGCATATCTGCAATTTCCGTAACGCTTTCCAAAAGACCGCCGGGATTATTGCGTACATCCAAAATAATGCTTTTGGCACCGCATTCCTCCGCCTTTGCAAGGGATGCGCGCATTTCCTTGGCAGTCGGCACATCAAAGCCTCTGAGGGCAATATAGAAAACATCGTCATATTGTTTGTCTACGACTGTTTCAACCGAAATGGTGTCACGCGAGACAGAAAATGTTTTTTCGGCGCCGTCACGCAAAATGGTGACAGAAAGCACTTTGTCATCCTTTTTTCGCATATGCTGGACCGCTGCCTCGTACGTCTCTTCCGTTACAGTAATATCATCGACTTTCTCGATAATATCACCCTCTTCGATTCCTTCTATGGCGGCGGGGGAGTCGGGTACAGTTCTTACAACCTGCATTTTTCCGTCCACAAGCTGAATTTCAACGCCAATCCCAACGTATACAGATTC
>JAZNLF010000185.1:0-2318 GCA_045578945.1 Clostridia bacterium
ACCATGGCACTTATACCCGACAGTATGGGTAGTGGCTCTACCATGACTTGGGCAGAAGCGGAAAGCTATGTAAATAAGGCGGATACAGTATGGGGCGTTGCCAATCATACGAAAGGCCATAAGCAAGGCACGTTTACAACCCTTACGGAAGCGCAGCTGGATACCGAGATAAACACAGGGCGAAGCACCCTAAGGTCGCATTTCCCGAATCAAAAGGTAGTCGGACTTGTTACCCCCGGCGGCCAAACAAGTGACCTCATTATCCAAAAAGCCAAGGAGCAACATCTCGGCATGGCGCTTGCAGGCGGCACATCTCCCGCCTTGCCCCTCCAAGGGAATACGCTTTACGGCTTATATAGAGCCGCCGTGTATGCAAGAGCGTGGGCCGACACGTCCGTACCGCTTGCAAATACCTTCAAAGGCTATGTGGATGCAGCCATCAGTGGCAAGAAGTGGCTGATTGATATGTGGCATGGTGTTGGCGGAACAGATACAAAAGGTGATGGGGCAACGGGCGATCAGGAAGACTGGGACGGCAACGTCAGCGAGGCAACAGCCAGCGCGTACCTTGCTTACATTGCGGAGAAGAAAAATGCAGGAAAATTATGGGTTACGACCTTTGATGAGGCTTTGGTGTATGCCGCACAAAGACAGGAAACAAAGCTTTCGCTTGTAGAAAAAACGGACACCAAAATTGTCTGCACGGCTACGCTTCCCGCCGCGCTTGACCGCAGTATCTACGATGCAACCCTGACAGTATGCGTGAAACTGCCGAGCGGCTGGACAAATGCCTCCGTTTCCGATGCAAATGGTGCCGTATCCTCCGCGATAAAGGAAGGCGTTTTACACTTTAACATCACAAACGCTGGTGGCACCTTTACCATCCAAAAGGCATAATACATTTGACAAATACAAAAAAATATGCTATACTTTTACATGAAACCTGGCGAGATGGGTTCGTCCCTACTCGGAAGGCGGAACATAACGTGTATTTTGTATGCGCCGCTTTTAGGAAGCGGCGCATTTTTTAGGAGTGATAACATGGAAACAAGACTTGCACTTATTGGTATTATTATAGAAAACACCGAATCGTCGGCAAAAATCAATGATATTTTACATGAGAATGCCGACTACATCGTCGGCAGAATGGGTGTGCCTTACAGGGAGAAACATGTGTCGGTCATGAGCATTGTGGTGGATGCGCCTGAGAAAATCACGGGCGCCATTGCAGGGAAAATCGGTATGCTGGAAGGCGTTTCGGCAAAGACCGTATATGCAAAACTATGATGCGCGACAGACTTATGGCGGCGGGGAAGGAAGAAATTGTCGCCATATTAAAAGACGATGCCCTGACTTTGGATTTGATACAAGAAGGAAGAGAAACCGCCTTGCGCGTTTTTGGCAATATCATCTATGTGCGCGGCCTTATCGAAATCAGCAGTTTTTGCAAAAATAACTGCCTCTATTGCGGCATCCGAAGGGGAAATAAAAATGCCGCGCGGTATCGCCTTACAAAAGACGAGATTTTGGAGGCTGCACATATAGGCTACCAAAACGGCATCCGCACTTTTGTGCTGCAAGGGGGCGAAGATGCGTATTTTACGGATGGGGTATTGGAAGATATTGTACGAACGCTTAAAGAAACCTATCCTGATTGCGCGGTTACGCTTTCGATGGGGGAGCGCACCGAGACTTCCTATAAACGCCTTCGGGACGCGGGGGCAGACCGCTATCTTCTGCGCCATGAGGCAGCGGCAGAAGCACTTTATAATCGCTTGCATCCGTCCGAAATGCGCCTTGAAACGCGCCTTACTTGTTTAAAAACTCTAAAAAAGCTTGGCTATCAAACGGGGGCAGGCTTTATGGTGGGCGCACCGACGCAGACGATGGAGGATATCGCAGAGGATATTTTGTTTTTGAAAGACTTTTGCCCCGCGATGATTGGCGTTGGCCCCTTTATTCCGCATACGGATACGCCCTTTAAAAATGAGGCGGCGGGCAGCGTGGATTTGACAGTAAAAATACTGGCAATACTGCGCATTATGCATCCGAGGGTACTTTTGCCTGCCACAACGGCGCTTGCGACAATCGATAAAAAGGGCAGGGAAAAGGCAATTTTGGCAGGCGCAAATGTTGTGATGCCGAACCTTTCACCCGAAAGTGTGCGCGGCCAATATGCACTTTATAACGATAAGGCGTTTGAAACGATAGCGGCACTTACAAAAAGTATCGAAAATATCGGCTATAAAACCGTGGTAACGAGAGGAGATTATAAGTATGTATGACGTAAAATCAACGAAAGCAGAAGAATTTATAAA
>JAZNLF010000186.1:0-4984 GCA_045578945.1 Clostridia bacterium
GATATTATCGAACAGCAATTTTTGCATGCAGGCAACTGGAGCTTTGGCGCGGCCATCTCCTTGATTGTTATGGCGGTTGTGGTGCTCAGTATGTGGCTCGTAAATCGTTTTTCTGATGATGCGGGGGTGATGATGCCATGAAAAAGTTATTTAAAAAAGCGTATTTTTATTTGATATTGCTATTTTTGTATGCACCAATTTTAACACTTGTTGTATTTTCGTTTAACGACGCAAAATCGCGCGGACGTTGGGGCGGATTCTCACTTCGCTGGTATCGGGAGCTTTTTCAAAACGCTGATATTATGGATGCGCTCGGTACGACTGTCTTAGTGGCAATTTTGGCAGCGCTTATATCCACTGTTCTTGGAACAATTTCGGCTGTGTCACTTCATCGAAGCAGTCCGTTTTTCAGAAAAAGCATGATGAACCTTACCTATCTGCCCATGATGAACTCGGATATTGTAACAGGTGTATCTTTGATGCTTTTGTTTACGTTTTTCCATTTTGAGCTCGGGTTTGTTACACTTTTATTGTCGCACATTACATTTTGCATTCCGTATGTTATTTTGGCGGTTATACCAAAGCTTTATGGTATGAATCGAAACACATTTGAAGCTGCGCTCGATTTGGGTGCGACGCAGTTTGAGGCATATAAAAAGGTTGTTTTGCCGGATATTCTGCCGGGTATCATTTCAGGCTTTTTAATTTCGGTTACACTTTCGATTGACGATTTTGTAATTAGCTTTTTTAATACGGGGAACGGCATCAAAAACATTTCGATTTTGGTCTATTCTTCAAAAACGGGTGTAAAACCCGAAAACTATGCACTGTCGGCGATTATGTTTGGAGCAGTTTTACTTTTGCTTCTCATAATAAATTTCAAAGAAAAAAAGAAATCTACAGAGGAGAGTGGAAGATGAAAAAATTAGCAATTGTTTTGAGCGTGGTATTGGCACTTTTAGCGATTTCGGGCTGCAGCAACAAGGGAGACGTGACGGTACTTCGTGTCTATAACTGGGGCGAGTATATTGATGAATCAGTACTGGATGCATTTGAAGAACAAAACCCGGGTGTGCGTGTGCAGTATGAAACATATACAGATAATGAAATTATGTATACAAAGATTAAAAACAGTACTACAAAGTATGATATTTTAATTCCGTCGGATTACATGATTCAGCGCCTGATTCAAGAGGATATGCTTGCACCGCTGAATTTTGATAATATTCCAAACTATGCAAAGATAGATGATGCTTTTAAAAACCTGGCATTTGACCCGCAAAATCAGTATTCTGTCCCTTACATGTGGGGGATTTTGGGTATACTCTATGATACGACAAAGGTGCAGGAAGAAACCTTTACATGGAATACACTGTTTGATGCAAAATATCAAAACAGTGTACTGATGAAAAAGGATATGCGTGATGCAATCGGCATCTCGTTAAAGAGCCTTGGCTATTCCTTTAACAGTAAAAACGCAGATGAACTGCAAAAGGCAAAGGAAAAGCTTGTATCACAAGTGCCGAATACATTAGGCTACGTCAATGATGATGGCATGGATAAAATGATTGCTGGCGAGGCGCCGATGGCGTTGCAGTATGCGGGCGACGCATACTATTGTATGTCTGAAAATCCGGATTTGGATTTTGCTGTTCCTGCGGATGGAAGCAATCTGTTCTTCGATTCCATGGTTATCCCGAAAAACAGTGAAAACAAGGCTTTGGCAGAAAAGTTTATAAACTTTATGTGCGAGAAGGAAATTGCCTTGAAAAACACTGAGGAAATTGGCTACTTTACACCGCATATAGAAGCGAAAGAAGCATTGGATGAAGAAACAAAAGCGTTTTATCCTACAAAAGAGATTTTGGAAAAGGCAGAAGTTTACGAATACCTCGGCGAGGATGTAACCGCAAAATATGAAACGATTTGGAGCGAATTTCAGGCAGCACTTTAAGAGAGGTTGAAAACAAGTGGGAGAACATATTATAGATTTACAGGGGATTACAAAGTCATTTGGCGATACGGAAGTCCTTCGTGATTTTAACTTGTATATTCGAAAAAATGAATTTATAACACTATTAGGGCCGAGTGGCTGCGGAAAAACAACGCTTCTTCGCATTATCGGCGGCTTTGAACGACCGGATGCGGGGAAGGTATTGTATCGCGGGAAAGACATCGCAGATGTACCGCCGAATAAGCGGAATTTTAATACGGTTTTCCAAAAATACTCGTTATTTCCCCATATGACCATCTACGAGAATGTGGCTTTTGGGTTACGTATCAAAAAGCTTGATGAAAAAGTCATTCGGGAAAAGGTTTCGCATGCGCTCGAGATTGTGAATCTGCCGGGCTTTGAAAAACGTTATCCCGATTCTCTGTCAGGCGGCCAGCAACAACGAATTGCCATAGCACGTGCAATTGTGTGCGAGCCGGAGGTACTTTTGTTTGATGAGCCTTTAGGTGCTTTGGACCTAAAGCTTCGCCAAGGCATGCAGCATGAGTTGAAAAAGCTCCGCGAAGCACTCGGGATTACTTTTATCTATGTCACGCATGACCAGGAAGAGGCACTTACGATGAGTGACACGATTGTCGTTATGAACGGGGGCGTGATTCAGCAAATCGGAACGCCTGTGGACATTTATAATGAACCGAAAAATAAGTTCGTCGCCCGCTTTATCGGAGAAAGTAACATCGTGGATGGCATAATGCACGAAGATTTGAAGGTCAGCTTTGCAGAACACGAATTTGTTTGCGTAGACAGCGGATTTTTGAAGGACGAAAAGGTGGATGTGGTGATACGTCCCGAGGATATCAAGCTTGTGGCACCTTCGGATGGTATGCTTTCAGGTGTTGTAAAGAGCGTTTATTTTAAAGGCGTTCACTATGAAATGATAATTGATACAGGGAATGCAGAGTGGCTTGTCCATAGCACGCTTATGGAGGAGGCAGGCAAAGAAGTCGGTCTCAATATTTACCCAAATGATATTCATATTATGAGAAAATCATAAGAAGTCAAAAAGACCACTTATCCGTTCGTATACATGCGAAGGGGTTAAGTGGTCTTTTTTGTTTGTAAAGATTTTGGAGATTGCGAAACCTATTCCATTTGCCTGCCCAAAAAACCTGCAGCGGATTGTGCAAGCTTTTCCTCAACTTCGCCCATTTGCTTCGTACCATCTCCGGACATGACGACAACACTGCCGATGGAATCTCCTTCCGAAATAATAGGCGCGACAACACCGGCAAAATAGCGATCACTACCATCTGCAATTGTCATGCGGCTTTCACCATTTTTCATGGTAAAGGTTGTTTTTTCTGTCATAAGACGTTCTAAATCTGAACTGATTTTTTTGTCATGCAATTCTCTTTTGGGGATACCCGAAACAGCAATTA
The DNA here is from genome assembly GCA_045578945.1 of Clostridia bacterium. GTDB lineage: Bacteria > Bacillota > Clostridia > UMGS1883 > UMGS1540 > JAQXGO01. The sequence goes on from JAZNLF010000186.1 coordinate 3,394, forward strand.
CATTGTCCTTGTCTGTAATGCAAATCGGAAAACCTGATGTTTTTGCCAATGTTTCTGCATATTGCGCTGCAAAATCACCAAGCTCGCCGATGGGGGAATATTTTTTAAAAATTACTTCTCCGTCACGGTCAGTATAGATCTCGAGCGGATCTCCTTCGCGGATGCGCATAGTGCGACGAATTTCCTTCGGAATAACGACACGCCCAAGGTCATCGATTCTCCTCACAATACCTGTAGCTTTCATATAAAAAAACTCCTTCTTATGCATTGATTTTACAATCTTATTGTAAGCAAAAGAGGCGTTTTTATGTAATTAAATTTTTGGGAGTTTGTGGAATATTTAAATAAAATAATCTTTTGGTTTATGCTGAAATTTACAAAATTGCAATGTAGGGAAGAGAAAAAGAAATTTGTAATAAAACATGCATCGCGGCATATATATGTACAAACATTCTATCAGGAGGGCTTGTATGAATATATACAGTGATATTGCAAAACGAACAGAAGGCGACATCTATATCGGTGTTGTCGGGCCGGTGCGGACAGGGAAATCCACCTTTATAAAAAAATTTATGGATTTACTTGTTTTGCCAAATATTGAAGGAGAGTTTAAACGCGAACGCGCCCAGGATGAACTGCCGCAAAGCGCAGCAGGGCGTACCATCATGACTACAGAGCCGAAATTTATTCCAAATGAGGCTGTGGAAATCCGTCTTGATAATAACGCAAGCTTTAAGGTTCGTATGATTGATTGCGTGGGATATATTGTAGAGGGTGCGCTCGGTGCGGCAGAAGAGGGTGCGGCGCGTATGGTTAAGACTCCATGGTCTACGGAGGAAATGCCTTTTGCACGTGCGGCAGAAATTGGGACACAGAAGGTCATTCGCGAGCATTCCACCATTGGTCTTTTGGTTACAACGGATGGGACAATCACAGAAATTGATCGTGAGAACTATGTAGATGCGGAAGCGCGTGTTGTATCAGAACTTAAAGCGATGGGGAAGCCGTTTATCGTAATTTTAAACAGTACGGAGCCACATAGCGCGGCATGTCGCCAGCTGAAAGAAAAGCTGGAGGCAGAGTATGGTGTTCCCGTCTTGCCCTTAAACTGCGCTGAAATGGATGCAGAGGACATCAATGTCATTATAGAAGGCGTGCTATTTGAATTTCCGCTTTCAGAGATTGCAATTCATTTGCCAAGCTTTGTGGATGGCCTTTCGGATGACCACGAGATCAAGGTAAGCCTTATCAATGCAATCCAAAACAGTATGGAAGGGGTAACCAAGGTTCGCCATGTTGATAAGATGATTGCAGAAATTCGAGATTGTGTATACGCTGAAAATGCAGAAACGACAGATATCAATCTGGGGAACGGACATGTATCGCTGACTGTGACGGCGCCAAAGGGGCTCTTTTATAAGGTGCTCAGCGATGCGACGGGACTTCCCATAAGCGGAGAAGATGTACTTTTGTCCGTGATGCAAAGTCTTGCGGCAGCAAAGAAAAAATATGATAAGCTCGAATATGCACTGCATGAGGTAGAGGAAACCGGCTATGGCATCGTCTCGCCGGATATTGAGGATTTGCATCT
>JAZNLF010000187.1:0-6679 GCA_045578945.1 Clostridia bacterium
TTCCCTGTAGATGATGAATTTGCAGGTAAGGATATGCTGTTTATCGCAGGCGGTATCGGTCTTGCACCGCTTCGCTCTGTTATCAACTACTGCCGTCATTATCGCGACAGATACGGCTCTATCGACATCGTTTACGGCTCGCGTAGCAAGGACGATCTTCTTCAATACAAGGAAATTATTGAAGAATGGTCTACCGACGAGGGCGTAAACGTTCACCTCACCATCGACCGCGAGCAAGAGGGCTGGGACGGCCACGTCGGCTTCGTTCCCGCATATTTAAAAGAGCTTGCGTTCTCTACCGATAAAACTGCGCTCCTTTGCGGTCCTCCCATCATGATTAAGTTTGTACTCGCCGCTTTGGAGGAAATGGGCTTTTCTAAAACGCAGGTCTATACAACGCTTGAGCTTCGTATGAAGTGCGGCGTCGGCAAATGCGGTCGTTGCAACATCGGCACAAAGTACGTCTGTAAGGACGGCCCCGTGTTCCGCTGTGATGAAATCGACGCGTTGCCCGATGAATATTAGAAAGGACGGATGAAAATGGAAAATATGGTAAACGTTTACTTTTTCGGTAAGAAATACAGCGTGCCTGCAGAACTCACGATTATGACGGCCATGGAATACGCCGGCTACACGCTTACACGCGGTTGCGGTTGCCGTCACGGCTTCTGCGGTGCTTGCGCTACAATCTACAGAATTAAAGGCAAAAACGAGCTTTTCACTTGCCTCGCTTGCCAGACGCAGGTGCAGGAAGGCATGTATGTTGCCTCTATTCCCTTCTTCCCCACAGACAAGCGTACCTACGATATCAATGAGGTACGTCCCGAGCAGCGCGTTATGATGGAGCTTTATCCCGAAATTTACAGCTGCATCGGCTGTAACGCTTGCACAAAGGCATGTACGCAGGACCTCAATGTTATGCAGTATATCGCCTACGCCCAGCGTGGTGACTTTGAAAAATGTGCAGAGGAATCCTTCGACTGCGTCGGTTGCGGCTGCTGCAGCGTGCGTTGCCCCGCAGGCATTTCCCATCCCATGGTCGGGCTTTTGGCACGTCGCCTGGTCGGCAAATATATTGCACCTGAATCCAAGCACGTCACGCTCCGCGTTGATGAAATCAACAAAGGCCAGTATGACGAATTGATTGAAAAAATCATGGCAAAGCCTATCACCGAAATGCAGGAACTTTACAATACCAGAGAAATTGAGAAATAAGGAGGGTATCCAATGTTTACACCCAAAATGCAGGAATCTATTAAAAAAGTAGAAGCTACCCGTGCTGCCCGTATGGGTACGGAGCCGCGTCGTATGACGGCGGATGAAAAGGACGCCCTTTTAAAAGCCTTCCATCCCGACTATCGTAAAGATGGTTTTTCCGAGATTTTGGTTGGCCCGAACAAAGGCCAGAAGGCACCGCGTGAGCTTTGCGACCTTTTGCACGGCAAGAGCCGTCTTTTAGGCAATGAGCCTGACCTTTCCAAGGTTGACTACGACGCTGATGTTTTGGTTATCGGCGGCGGCGGTGCAGGTGCTTCTGCGGCAATCGAAGCCCATGAGGCAGGCGCCAATGTAATGATGGTGACAAAGCTTCGCATCGGCGATGCAAATACAATGATGGCAGAAGGCGGTATTCAGGCGGCTGACAAGGAAAATGACTCCCCCGTACAGCATTACCTCGATGCATTCGGCGGCGGCCACTTCGCGGCAAGACCTGAGCTTTTGCGCCGTCTTGTTATGGAAGCACCCGATGCTATCCGTTGGCTCGGTGACCTCGGTGTTATGTTTGATAAAGACGCTGACGGCAGAATGGTTACCACGCACGGCGGCGGTACTTCGAGAAAGCGTATGCACGCTTGCAAGGACTATTCCGGTGCTGAAATCATGCGTAACCTTCGTGACGAAGTGATAAACCGCGGTATTCCCGTGATTGAATTTACGTCCGCTATCGAACTTATTAAGGACGAAAAGGGACAGGTTGCAGGTGCTGTTCTTCTGAACATGGAAACGGGCGATATGCTCGTTGCACGCGCCAAAACCGTTATTTTGGCAACAGGCGGCGCAGGCAGACTGCACTACCAGAACTTCCCGACCTCGAATCACTACGGCGCTACGGCTGATGGTCTTGTACTCGGCTACCGCGCAGGCGCACCGCTTCTTTATCAGGATACAATTCAGTATCACCCCACGGGCGTTGCATACCCCTCTCAGATTTTCGGTGCACTTGTAACCGAAAAAGTACGTTCTTTGGGCGCAATGCTTGTAAACCGCGAGGGCGAAGCATTCATGCATCCCCTTGAAACGCGTGACGTTTCCGCGGCATCCATTATCCGCGAATGTACAGAGCGCGGCATGGGCGTTGAAACGCCTTTAGGCAGCGGTGTTTGGCTTGACACCCCGATGATTGAGCTTATCGGCGGCGAAGGCACAATTGAAAAACGTATCCCTGCTATGCTCCGCATGTACTTAAACTATGACATTGATATGCGTAAAGAGCCGATTCTGATTTACCCGACACTTCACTATCAAAATGGTGGTCTTGAAATCGGCGGCGAAGGCTTTACAAAGACAATCCCGAACCTTTTGGTCGCGGGTGAGGCTGTTGGTGGTATCCACGGCAGAAACCGCCTTATGGGTAACTCTCTCCTTGACATTATCGTATTCGGCCGTAATGCAGGTAAGGCAGCGGCTGCACGTGCAAAGGAGATTACACTCGGCAATATGACGCTTTCGCATATTCATAGCTATGACGAAGAGCTTTCGGCCGCAAATGCAGCATCAGGCGTAGTTTCTCCGCTTCTCCTGCCGCAATATGCGCGCCATGAAAGATAAGCAGAAAGGATTGGATGCAATGCGCGAAATTCATGTAGATGCTCTAATTGACGTTATCGAACGTCTTTGTATTGATGCAAATACACATCTGCCCGGCGATGTCCGCGATGCTATTTGCACCTGCCGCGCGTGCGAGGACAGCACGCTGGCACAAGGCATTTTGGATAATATTATTGAAAACTTTGAAATTGCCGATCGTGAAAATGTACCGATTTGTCAGGATACAGGCATGGCTTGTGTCTTTCTCGAAATCGGGCAGGACGTACACATCGTCGGCGGCAACCTTGCGGATGCTGTCAACGAAGGCGTACGCCGCGGCTATGACAAAGGCTATCTCAGAAAATCCGTGGTCGGTGACCCTGTGCGCCGCGGTAACACGGGTGACAACACCCCCGCGATGCTCTACACGGAAATTGTACCCGGTGAAAATATTAAAGTCACAGTCGGCCCGAAGGGCTTTGGCAGTGAAAACATGAGTGCAATTCGTATGTTCAAGCCCTCCGCAGGGCTTGACGGTATCCGCGATTTCATTTTGGAAACCGTAGAAACCGCAGGGCCGAATCCGTGCCCGCCGATGGTTGTCGGCGTCGGCATCGGCGGCACCTTTGACAAGGCGGCACTTCTTGCCAAAAAAGCACTCATGCGCCCGATTGATTCTGAAAATCCCGACCCGTTTTATGCGGATCTGGAAAAAGAGATGCTTGAGAAAATCAATCAGCTCGGCATCGGCCCGCAAGGCTTCGGCGGCAAAACAACGGCAATCGGTTTAAATATTGAAACCATGCCCACACACATTGCTGGCATGCCCTGCGCCATCAATATAAATTGCCATGTCACAAGGCATAAATCGGAGGTGCTGTAATGGAAAAAAGAATTACATTACCCTTAACAGAGGAGCTTGCAAAGTCCCTCCACGCCGGTGACAGCGTGCTTTTAACCGGCACGATATACACCTCGCGCGATGCAGGGCATAAGCGTATGTGCGAATCCCTTGCAAAGGGCGAACCCCTCCCCTTTGACCCGACGGATGCGACCATCTACTACGTTGGGCCTACACCCGCAAAGCCGGGGCAGGTTATCGGCTCGGCAGGGCCGACCACAAGCGGACGTATGGATGCATACGCACCCACGATGATGTCTGTCGGCGCACGCGGTATGATAGGAAAAGGCGCACGCCTTCCCGAGGTTGTGGACGCGATGAAGAAGCATAGCGGCGTTTACTTCGGCGCTATCGGCGGCGCAGGTGCTCTCCTTGCCAAGTGCATTAAAAAGGCAGAGCTTATCGCCTACGAGGATTTGGGCGCTGAGGCACTCCGTAAGCTTTATGTAGAGGATATGCCGCTGGTTGTCATTATCGATAGCGAAGGCAATAACCTTTATGAGGAAGGCAGAAAAGCCTACCTCGACTCTAAAAAATAAGAAATATTTAAAACTAACCACCCGCATCATATTTAATATGCGGGTGGTTTTTTGTTAGGATTTTAAATGGAAAATGGATAATGAAAAAATCGAAAGTTTTGGTTTAAAATCGTATACGATTTTCTTTCTATCACGTGCCTTCGCCCATGTAGGGGCAACGCATGAATTGCCCGAAATTCGCGGGCATTCGTGAATGCCCCCTGCAAATAATATTCTCCGTGAAAGGAGGTATTTCATTTTCTTTACGCATCTGTTGTTTTCCCATGTAGGGCAGGGGCTTTGCTCCTGCCGAATAAATACGCGGAAGGGGAACCGCGCATCCTCGCCTTGTAGGGCAGAGGCTTTGCTCCTGCCGAAATAAAAACACGGAAGGGGAGCCGCGCGTCCCCGCCTTGTAGGGCAGGGGCTTTGCTCCTGCCGAAATAAAAACACGATAGGGGAACCGCGCATCCCCGCCTTGTAGGGCAGGGGCTCGGCTCCTGCCGCAAAAAAGCGCGGAAGGACGCAAGGCCCTTCCCTACTGCCGAGGGCAAATAGCACTTGCCGCAAAGGCTCCCCTGTGTAAGGGGAGCTGTCACGCAGTGACTGAGGGGTTGTTTTTCACATTATTTCAATTTAACAATCACAATCCCTCCGAGTTTTGCTATGCAAAACCCACCTCCCTTTACACAAGGGAGGCTTTTCTTCTAAATAGTAAACTCGTCTATCGTGCAATTCATGAGATGTTAGTCTCAATTCATGAAATCTTTGATTTCAATTCATGCCGAAGGCAATTCATTGTTCGCCCATGTAGGGCAGGGGCTCGGCTCCTGCCGAATAAATGCGCGGAAGGACGCAAGGCGCTTCCCTGCAATTTCATTCTTTTTGCGCATCCACGTATCGTAGGGACGGCGCCCTCATCTGTCCGTTCGTTCATTCATTTGTTCATTCGTTTTCGGGGCGATGAAGCCATCGCCCCCTACGAGCCACGCAAATGCAGGTAAAACAAAAAGGCCGACACCCCACATGGGAGTGTCGGCACTCTTTATGCTTTTATCCGAAAAAATAAGTTAATTACTCTGCAGGAACTTCGGGAGTCTCGGGAGTCTCGGGAGTTTCAGGAGTCTCGGGAGTTTCGGGAGTCTCAGGAGTTACAGGAGTCTCAGCTTTAGGTAATTCGGGTAATTCGCCAACTTCAAATCTGTATGCAACAACGTCTGTTACAACACCGTCGTATTCACGAATGAATACCCAGTGTGTATCATTCTTTTCTTCAACAGCTGTGCTGATCAAAGATTCGTTGAAATCGTTTGTAGCAACGAAGCTATTGCGATTTGCATTTACTTCATAGAAGTTTGCATCTACGCCAGCAATTCTGAGAGCAACCGGTTCATCGTCGTCCATAAGAACAGTCTTCACGTATTTATAGCCAAGTAATTTGTCACCATCTTTGCGTTCTGCCACTTCGTAGCCTTCGCCAAGCGTCAAGATACCCTTCTTATATTCGTTTGCATGTGCAAAGTAGATCTTGCTTTCTTTGCCAACTTCAACGCCCTCTATCCGAGCGTCTGCGTCATTATCAACTGCGTCTTCATCCTGGAAGAGAACCTTAACCTTGTCGATTGCATTGTCTGCATCAAGGCTGAAGAGGATAACATCGCCTACTTTCGGTTCGTAGGAATTGCTTGTGGGCGTACCTTCCTCGTTGTTTTCAAGAATTGTCGCGCCATCTTCGCTGAGGAGAGCTTCAACTGCTTCGCCATCCTGGTAGCCGTAAATCTTTGTGATTGTGGTACCTTCTGCGTTGCGAACCTTTGCTGTAGAAGTTACAAGCAAGATGCTCTGCCCGTCGTGGATTGCTGCTTCTGCGCCGCTTACAACAACAACCTCGGGATAGTAATCTACATCATATGCTGCTACAGTATAGTCTGTCTTATCAACAAACATGCTTGCTACCTTGGAAACTTTGTAGTCGTTCTTGTTCTCAGAATCTATTGCATCTCTTGTAGATGTGTGGAGAGATGCGGGAACGCTGAATACAGGTGTTTCGTCTGTGAGCCAGATGGCACCAATGCGATTTGTATCCTGCTTGTATTCTTCCGAGCCATCAGTCGCCTTGTCAGGATTTACGTAGCTCAATTCGTTGATTGTGCCGTCAGCCTTTGTGTTGTACTTAATAACGCCCTGTCTGATTGTCTCGAAGTAGCTGGAGTTACTTTCGTCGTTGCCATAAAAATATTTTATCTCATCTTCACCTTCACCGACTTTGATACCATCAGCTGTTACTACATTAGATGTGCCGTTGAATGTGATCTTGTTTGCAAGAGCAGCTGTCTTCCATGTGCCGTCCATAGCGAGGAATACAACGTTTACTGCTGTGGAGAAGCCATCTTCTGCAGTGCCTTTGTATGCATTGTAGAGGAAGCCGTAGTTTGCTGTTGTAACAGCTTCT
>JAZNLF010000188.1:0-8964 GCA_045578945.1 Clostridia bacterium
ATATGCCAACAATGAAAAAGCAACAGGTCATGGCGGCCTTGACTATGCACTCTTAGACCATTTCTATCAGGCTGTTTTGGAAGGTAAGCCTGCTCCGATTTCCTTGAAGGAAGGCTTACATATGACATTGCCGGGCATTTATGCTGAAGAATCTGCAAAGAGAAACGGTGAAGTTATCCGCATGGTTTATCCGTGGAATGATGATTGGTCCACAGAAATTAAATAATGCGCTTTTGAGAAATTTGATAATAAATATCCCCCGTGAAACGGGGGATATTTCATTTTCGGGCAAGGCTTCCCCTTGAGTGGAAGCTGACACGCCGAATAATACAATGCGGAAGGACCAAGGCCCTTCCCTACGATTTCCACTTCATCCGAGTTTGCAAGCAAACCCACCTTCCCCTTGGAGGGGAAGGCTTCTCACAAATATACCTTTTCTCAAATTTCAGCTAAAAAAAACCGAGGTCGTACGTAAGGTACTGACCTCGGCTTTTTATTAAATTGGGGGTACAGGCGTAGGCCGCCCATTATCCCAAACGTCACTCACTACGAACAAATCGTCCAGCATCTCGGGATTATAATACATGCGATAACCATCTAAGTTTCGGCGGCCTTGTCTTACGTAGCCGTCACGAATCTGCACCCAATAGTCATGCGCGTCCACATTGCAAAAATAGCGGAAACCAAAGCTACGCAGAATTTCATATTTTTCACCCGCGTAATCCTCTATGCCTGCAATATCTTCACCGTGGGCATAGATAATCACATTCGTTTCGCCTAAGATGGGTTTTACTTCTGCATCCCACTTTTGTGCGTCTGTCCGAAGGTCTTCCGCACTGATAGAGCCGTAGAGCCTATGCCCCCAGCTATGGCTTGCAAATACCCAACCAAGCTCTCGCATGCGGTCTGCAACCGCCCGCGCCTTCTCAATTTCCGCCTCATTATAGCCTTCTCCTGTCGGACATGTGCGATAGCCTAAAACGCCGTCATACCCCGTAATGGCGAGCGTGGCACGCGCACCACGATAGGAAAAATCAGGATGTGCTTTCACAAAATCCTCCAAAAGCGGTACTAAATCGTAGGAACCGCGCGTGACTGTGCCGTCCGCCTCTACATATTCACACGTTGGATACCCGTCCTCGCCAATAACAAGGCGCGAGGCAAAACCATCCCCCGTCATATATTGGTAGTAGCTGACATCATCCTGCGACATAACGAACGGCTTTTTCCCCGGCGGCAGTAAAATCTGGCCTGTCTCCATTTTTTCTATCCCATCTGCGCCTACGACAGGCTTTGCTATATCCGACAAATTCACAAGCACATAGCCGCGTTTATACATTTCTTCCAGCATCTTGTTAAATTCGCTGATAGTCGTCATGTACTGGTTATAGCCCGCCTCTTTGTAGTCGCCGTCAAACGCCTTTTGGTTGTCTTTAATGAGTGTATGGAAAAAAACATGTGGGACCTCCGACAGATTTGCAGGCACAAGGGTGCTTTTCGCGTTTTCATATTTTGCGACCGCCTCCGCGAGTACAGGATTTTCCGCATATCCTTCTATCCCCTTGATTTTTTCAATGGCGCGGTCATAATCATATCCCGCAGCCAGAAGGTCAGCCTCCAAGACGGCATTTTCGGGCGTTACAGTTTCCGTTATGGATGGGGGTGAAGATACATCACCATCTTTCCCCGTAAAAAGGCGCACCAGGCCACGTACACCGAAGAATATTCCTATCAAAATTATAATGCATACCGCAAAAAATACCACATAGAAAATGCGTTCCTGCCGTTTTCTTTTTCTCTTCCTTGCCTCACGTTCTTCTGCTGAAAGCTGCATACCTTTGTCACCTCTTTTATTTTTCTGCTGCATCATTATAGAAAAAGGGCGGAAACGAGTGCTAAGCATCGTTTTCGCCCATAAGCTTCTACCGATTTATCAGTTGATAATTGTCATTTCTGTTTCCTTGTCGAAAAGATGCAGTTTATTCGCATCAATTGCAACAGTTATGTTCTCGCCAACCTGTGCAGTACTGCGGCGATTTACTCTTGCAATCATTGTATTCTTATCTTTTACAAGATACAGATATGTTTCTGCACCCATCATTTCAGTATTATCAACGTGTACGTTAATGAGGCTCTGCGGCATTGCAGCAATATGTGCTTCATCGTCAAAAATGGACTCGGGGCGAATGCCGACAACAACCGTTTTGCCAAAGTATTTTTCCTTGCCTGCAAGTGTTTTTGCCTTGCCTTCGGGAAGAACAATTGTATCTTCACCATACTTTAAGACAACATCGTCACCTACTTTATCCAAAGTCGCTTCAAAGAAGTTCATCTGTGGGCTGCCGATAAAGCCTGCAACAAACATGTTTACAGGTGTATCGTAAAGTTCCTGCGGTGATGCAACCTGCTGGATGAAGCCATCCTTCATAACAACGATACGTGTACCCATTGTCATAGCTTCTGTCTGGTCATGTGTAACGTAGATAAACGTTGTCTGCAGACGGCGATGTAATTTACCGATTTCGGAACGCATCTGTACGCGAAGCTTTGCGTCAAGGTTGGAAAGCGGTTCGTCCATAAGGAAGACCTTCGGCTCACGAACGATTGCACGACCAAGCGCAACTCTCTGGCGCTGACCGCCGGAAAGAGCCCTCGGCTTTCTCTGCAAAAGATGTTCAATATCCAAAATTCTCGCTGCTTCTTCTACGCGACGTTTGATTTCATCCTTCGGCACTTTGCGAAGACGAAGACCAAATGCCATATTTTCAAAAACCGTCATATGCGGATAGAGTGCATAGTTTTGGAAAACCATTGCAATATCTCTGTCCTTCGGTGCAACTTCATTGACCAATGTGTCGCCAATATATACTTCACCTTCAGAAATTTCTTCAAGGCCGGCGATCATACGGAGTGTGGTGGATTTACCGCAACCGGAAGGACCAACCAAAATTAAGAACTCCTTATCCGCGATTTCAATATTCGCATCGCTTACCGCCGTAACGCCACCTGCATAGCGTTTGTAAACACCTCTAAGACTTAAACTTGCCATTTCACTGCATTCCTTTCTTCTTTAAAGAGATTTTTAATCCTTTATTTTTCTACATAGTAGTATACCACAAATTTATTCTCTTTGGAAGTGGCGTTTTTACTAAATAAAAATTATTTTTTTGTTACAATTGCACATAAACTTTATTTCAGGATTTGGCTGCGGGGCAAAAGCGGATGCATAAAGCCTGAGAGTGCGTTGGACATAATATCTCCCCCTAAAATCTGGCCATCTTGCATATAAACATGTGCATAAACCGCTGCGTCACTTTTGGGATAATTTTTGATTTCTACTGTATGCTGCGTCACTTCCTTTTCGGAGAAATCCGAGAGCGGGAATTCTGTCTGCATTGCAAGATACTGCGCCCATACCTTGTCTGTCTCTTGCGGCAGCCGAACGACTTTGGATGTGCAGTCGCCGTGCGTTTCCCAGCCAAGCTCCGATAGAAATTGCAGACACTTTGTTTCATTATTCGGATTTGGTGCAGCAAACGCAAGAAACAAAAAGAGAAATGCCAAGAGAAATAACATTGCATATTTGCGCAAAAAATCGCCTCCAGTTCTTTATATATATGAAGAACCGGAGGCATTTATGTTTTTATAGCAAAAAAGAGGAAAGCATTTGCTTTCCCCTTTTTAAGGTTTGAAATTAGCGATATACAACTACAATCCGCTGTGCAGCACTTGCCCATGCAGAGAAGATAATATCGTCTTCCATAACATCTTCGATTGTGATTGCTTTTGCAGTCTGCGTCTTTGAATCCCATTCTACGAATTTGCCGACATTCGGGAATACGTGTGTAAGCTTTTGATTCGTTTTAATACCCGTAGAGTATTTGTTTCTAGTGTCTGTGCCTAATTTGCCGTTGTAGGTTTCAACAGTAAGGCCGCTACTGGAAACATCTACTACCTTTGCGCAGGAGAGAAGGTTTTTACCACCTTCATACACTGCGTTTGCATTGCCCGTATATAAAACTTCTCGATTTACTGTTACGAGTTTGTCCTTCTCATCTTTGTTTGGTTGACCATCAGGTTTGTTAGTAATACCAATATTATAGTTTAAAACTTCCATCAGATACGGATTATCCAAATCCTTTGTGGCACGGTGTACAACGCTGGCGTTTAAAAGTTCACCGTTATGCTCTGTATAGCGGATAACGTCACCCGGCTGTAAATCCTCGATAGAAATGTAAAGCTCAGGTCTGTGCAGAGTCCATGTTAACATATCCATGTATTCCTCATCTTCTTCGGACGTGCGCCAGACATAGCTTCCATTTTCCTTCTTATCATTTGCAACATCTGCATTTGCAGAGGTGTAGAAAATCTTCTTCTTTGCATTATCTGTTACAACAAAATCCATTTCCTTGCCGCTTTCGTCGAAAACAGAGAGAACTGTTTCACGAACACGGTCCTCATTCATACGTTCCTGCTGACCTGTTACTACTGCATAAGAGCCTAGGATGTTCGGATATTTATCTGCACCGATACCTGCAAGACCATCAAAGAATACCAAAGCACCTACCTGATACTGCTCGTTTACATCGTAGAAACCGAGGCAGTTATACCTCACGGATGCATCCTGGTTCAGTGAAGAAACCTTGCGCATTGCGTAATCATCATCGTCGCTGCCTGCTGCAGGAATTACGAACACCTTTGTATTCTTTGTAATCTGCAGTTTACCCATGAACGTACCACTGACATATAGGGCGGCGACATCTAGAACAGGGCCGGATGTAGAAGGCTCTGCAGCGGATGAACCGTCCCACTTACGCAGTACTGCGCTATACACATTGGTACCAGGTTTGTGGTCCATGTAATAGTCAAAGCTGAAGTTTTTATCTTTTCTTTCGCTTGCATCAATAGAAGTATCCTGATGGTCTGTCAGGTTGTAATCACCAAGGGAAGCGTCCAAAGAGAGAAGCTTGCCGTCATCATTTTCTTCGTAAGCCACAAGCTGCGGTACGATCTCTGTTGCGGAAGCATTGTTGTTGTAAAGCGGGTTTGTTGCTTTACCGGATAAAAGCTTGGAAGGCTCTACAACCTTGCCGTTGAATTCAATCTTTTCTTTTACATCAAATACCTGCATTTCGCCTGCAGCTGTATATACCTTCAGCTTCGGATAGCCGTCGATACCGCTTGTCATCTTAGCTGTTACGAGCCAGCCGTACTGACGTACTGCTGCGCCGCCGATAGAAGAAGCCTCTTCATCAAAAGCTGCAATGTTGCCCATGAAGTCGAGGTAGTACATAGCAGTAGTACCAACGCTTACAGGTTTTGTTGTGTCTGCCAAAGCAACTTTGTAAACCTTGTCGCCAATCGTAACGCCTTTTTTGTTCATTTCGTCGATTGTGCCGTCTACTTCTTCAGCAGAAACCTTAATGCGAACAACCTTTGCCTTTTCATGATCAGCATCGTCCATTGCCAAAGAAACAATGTTTTGCTTTTCAATATCTGCAACTGCTACAGCGGCACCATTTGCATCTGTGATGCTGACAGCGCGCTTTTCAGGGTCTACAGATAATGGGATGGACTGTGCGCCTTCCAATACGAGTTCAAGGTCATCCTTGTCAACCTTTTTCACAACGTAGTTTGTATATTCGTCTACGATAATTGTAACGTTCTTGCTATCCTTAATAATCTTTACAGAGCCGATATCGGGTGTAATAGCATCAAGCGTAACGGAAGACTGTGCCTTACCATTGCGCACGAGCGTTGCATTCGTAATATCAATCGTCTGTTCTTTGCCTTCTGCATTTGTGAATACAAAAGTGTCTGCTTCTGTTTCAGCACTGATATCAGCAGCGGAAACTGTATAGATGTCACAATCGGTCTTTGCAACAACTGCTACTGCAACAGGTGCTTCTGTTTTTTCGTCTGCTTTTGTGTAAACAGTTACGGGTACACCAACCATTTCCTGAATAGCTGTTTCACCCTTTTTGATATTAATGCTTTCACCCTTTGTGAGGTCCGCAGCATCCTTGCTGAGCAATATAGCTACTTCATCATCTTTTACAGCAATCTCTGCGATCTTTGCTGTAGGTGCTGCTGCAACTGTACCTTCATATGCGCCAACCTTGAGGTAGGAAGCCAAAAGGGATGTCCCTGCTTTTTCTTTATAGCTGTATGCATCATTGCCATACGATTCCTTCACAAGAAGCGTTACATCCAATGCATTGTAAATGAGGTTAGCCATATCGCCACGCTTCATGGGGCTGTCTGTCTTAACGCCTTTTAAAAGGTCAAGTTGTGCAGCTTTTGTGAGGTAACCGGAAGGATATCCGCCTTCTGCCTGTGCATGTACATCATAGCCGAGTGCACGAACGACCATTGTAACCGCCTGTTCGTATGTTACGGACGCATCGGGTTCAAAAGTTGTTGCACTCATACCATTGATGATGCCCTTTTGGTAGGCTGTAGTTACATACTTGTAACCCCAGTGAGATGCCGGTACATCTGTAAAGATGTCCTGACCACCCAAAGCCTGCGTGTTGATGGCACGCAAAATGATTGTTGCGAGTTCTGTTCTTGTCAAAAGGCTGTCAGGCTCATAAGCGCCTTCGCCTTTACCTTCTACGATACCGAGCGCGGATAATACTTCCACTGCGGTCTCGCAGCTTTTTCCTTCAGTATCCGTAAAGGATGCTGCGGAAACTGTTGTTGCTGCCGTAACGATCATTAAAATGCTGAGCAGCAAGCAAAGACCTTTTTTCATACTAAATCTCCACCCTTCTTAAATTTAGCTGTACAGTGAATGCTGATTTGAATGTTCAAAACGCCTCCTCCGCACTTTGCCATGTGACAATTATACACGAATTTTTTGCACTTGTCAAGAATTAATGTTTTATAGATATATAAATTTTTCTTTACACGAAGATTACAGAGAATATAAAATACGGAGCTGCAGTAAAATCTGCAGCTCCGTGTAAAAAATTACTTATCTTTTCTGCTGGAGGTCGTAGTGTACATCGTATGCTTTTTCTTCGTCTGTGTACTTGCGGAGTGTGTTGATAACCTCGCCGCCGTTCCACTTTCTGTCTTCGATAGCATCGGTTGTACCCATAACTGTTACATTGAGCTGTCTGCGGCGTGCGCGTACATGATCCCAGTCGATGAAGTAGATGTGTGCAAATTCGCCACCATCCAAAACGCCGTCTTTAATGGTCATTGTTTCGCTTCTGCCGAAGAATACGCTGCGGAGATGTCCGTCTGTATTCATGCTTGTGAAGTCACCAGGCTCGTTTACATATCTGCCGAACTGAGAATGGATCGGGCCGGGATGACGATACTGATGTTCTTCTGCAAAGTCCGGAATCATCTTGCGCATGATGTCCAAAAGATCATGCTGGAGATACTCGAGGTCGAAAGAATCGACGTCATGCGAACATTCCTGAATCATAACGGAGCATGTGGTGTGGTGGGATGCGATGCAAACCGTACCATTTTGTACGCCGGAAGCCTTTACAATCTCCATAATCTCTTTCGATACATCGTGAAATGTGGGAATCCAGCCTCTTGACTGCAGTTCCAGTTCCTTCTGAAATACTTTGAATTCCATGAAAAAATCCTCCTTAAAGTTCTTTTTTATTCAGTCGCTCGCCCACCGCGCCACCGGGGTGAATGAGCGCAAACTGCTCGTTTTGGTAATCTGTTTCCTCAATGAGTGCCGTCTGCAATGCGTGGAAAATCACACAAAGTGCAGTCGTTGAGGTTGTGCCCTGTGCATTGTACTTGTCCGTCTCGCGGTTTACGTGCTGCTTTAAGACAACATCCGCAATTTCCGCAAGCGGCGATTCCATGTTTTCCGTCACAGTAATAATATGTACACCCTTGGCCTTGCAGATATCCGCAATCGGCAACAGTTCCTTCGTCTTGCCGCCGCGGGACGCAAATACGCAAACATCCCCTGCCTGCAGATAGCCCGTTGCACCATGCACAGCCTCTGCGGGTGAAATAAAGCGCGTGGGGCGCTCGATGCAGCAGAGAAGGTGTGCCAGATGCTGGCAGATAATGCCTGAATGTCCGCAACCCGAAGTGCCTATGCGCTCTGCATTTTTCAAAAGCTCAACTGCCTTGGAAAACGCTTCCTCATCAAAATATTCAAGCATTTCCGTGATGCATTCGCTCTCAATCTGATATGCTTGTTTTGCCATTTTCAGTGCTTCATTTTTCATAGCTATACTCCTTTATGAAATAAATCCCTTTTTGTGAGATGTTCTTTTGATTACTTTCGTTTGCTTTCGAAATGCCTTGCTATTTCTTTCGCTTTTAATTATACGCCAAAACGCGCGTTTTGTCAATACAGAAATGAAAAATTCTGTCAATTTTTTGCATGATTTTGAGTAGCAATAATAATTGGCTTAGATTTGACATCTTTTGATTTTTATGCTATAATGAAGAAGCCTTATTTTACATAAAGCAGAAAGGACAGAGAATTATGAAGAAATTACTATGCATGCTGCTTTGTCTGCCGCTTTTACTCGTCGGTTGCAAAAAATCAGAGAAAAATCCGAACACCTCGGATCAAGATACAGCTTATAAAATTGGTATAATCACAGGCAGCGCCGTCTATAATGAAGCCGTTTTTGCGGCAGAAAAGCTGGCGGAGCAATATGATTTTGTGACTACCTCCATGTATGCGGACAATCTTTCCGCGGAAAACACCGTTTCTGTCTGCACGAAAATGGCAGAGGACGAAAAGGTGCGTGCGATTGTGTTTGTGCGTGCCATTGCGGGGATTGATGCGGCAATTGACGCGGTACGTGCCATCCGACCCGACATGTTGTTTATTGTCGGTGCAGATACGGAAGATGCCGCCTTCGTTTCGCAAAAGGCGGATATTGTCATGGCGCAGGATATGTATACCATGGGCAAGGAAATTGTAGACCAGGCGTATCGCATGGGTGCGCGCCATTTTATCCA
>JAZNLF010000189.1:0-6536 GCA_045578945.1 Clostridia bacterium
TTGTCGGCTCGTCAAAGAGCATTACCTCCGGATTCATTGAGAGTGCGCGTACAATCGCGATACGCTGTTTTTGTCCACCGGAAAGCTGCGCGGGATATGCATCGGCGCGATCGCCGAGCCCGACTCTATCAAGAAGCATGCGTGCTTTTTTCTCGGCTTCCTCACGGCTTATTTTTAAAAGCTTTGTGGGTGCCAGCGTCATATTCCGAAGCACTGTATAGTGCGGAAACAGGTTGAACTGCTGAAATACCATGCCCATTTTCTGCCGCATGCGGTTTATATCCACCTTCGGATCCGTAATATCGGTATTTTCAAAATATATATGCCCACTCGTCGGCTCCTCCAAAAGATTCAGAGAACGAAGAAAGGTGGATTTTCCGCTACCCGAGGGGCCGATAATAACAACCACCTCGCCGCGGTGAATTTCCATATCTACATCCCGAAGTGCATGAATTGAGCCTTTAAAGCATTTGGAAAGCTTTTCGGTGCGGATTATGACATCGTTTTTATCTTTCACTGCTACGAAGCCTCCTTTCGAGAAGCGTTACAAGATGCTGCAAAGAAAGCACCATAATGAGGTAAATAATCGCTACGGCAATCAGCGGCATAAATGCGCTGTATGTAGCCGCGCGAATGGCATTTCCTGCATACATCAAATCTCCGAGCCCAATATAGAAGGCAATGGAGGTTTCTTTTAAAAGAACAACAAATTCATTGGCCAGCGCCGGAAGCACCGCCTTGAACGCCTGCGGAAAAACGATATAGACCATGGTAGACATATAGCCAAAGCCGAGGCTTCTGCCGGCCTCCGTCTGTCCTGCGTCTACACTCATAATACCGCCGCGGACAATTTCCGCTACATATGCCCCTGAATTCAAACCGAAGCAAATGACGGCCGCTAAAAATTTATCAATGCCGAGCGGCATAAAAATAACAAAATAAATAATCATAATCTGCACAACGACGGGCGTGCCGCGTGTGACAGTCAGGTAACACTGCGAAATGCCATTTGCGATGCGAAGCAGAATACCCCGATGGCTGTTTTTAATATATGTACAACGAATAAAAGCAACAATAAAGCCTATGAAAATACCTAAAAGAAGTGCAAAAACCGTCAATTTTATCGTAACCCAAAGGCCTGTGAAGATGGTTTTCCAGCGGCCGGCCTCCATAAAATTCCGGTCAAAATCACGTTGCAGCTTGTTCCAGAAAACGCCGAGCGCCGTAGCCGTATCGGGCTTATCGTTTTGCCTCAGCTCAAAGCATTGCAAAAACCCTTTTTTAATATTGCCCGAGGAAAGCACTCTTTCTTCGGTTTCGCCGTTTGCCTTTGTGATGAGAACAGAGTTCTTCTCCTCCACATCCTTACGGATATCGACAATGCCGCCATAAGCAAGGTTTACTGCTTCATCACTTGCATAAAGCACAAGCCCGTCACGCGTATCGTAAAGAAACAGCTTGCCCTCTATTGTTTTTTCTTCTGCCGATTCTAAAAGGGTATTGAGCGAAGGTTCAAATTCCATTTTAAAATCAAGGGCAGATTTGAACATAGTGCCGTTTTTCTTCTTTTCGTCCGAGGACATAAAGGTATCATAAAAGCCCGACACCGCGCCGTGGATATCGATGGTGTGGAAGGTACAATCTAAAATAATGTCCTTTTCTTCGCCGTAGGAAACACGATTTACTAAAATGGTATTCTTTTCGGCAATCTGTTTCATTGTCGCAGATACTGCTACGGCATCTATCATCTGATTTGCGTATTTTTCAGCATCTTCCCTTGTGATTTCGCCTGCGGTTGTGCCTGTTCTCAGTGCCATAAAGAAGCCGAAAACAACAAGCACCACGAAAAGAGTGGCAATCGCGGCAGTTATAATTTTCTTCTTGTGCATATCTTTTCTCCTTCATACGGGGTCTTGAACCATTCTTTTAAAGACAAAAATTTTTTGTATTTAAAACAGTCGTCCAAAAGCTTAAAATCCCGTCTACCCGACGCCAAAAGACGTCGGGCAGATGGGTGTTTTTACGTTCCTTACTATCCGAAAATCGGGAAAATGAATCGGCATAGAAAACGGACTCTTCCCGTTTGCAATCCGACTATTTTTCACATTCTCTCATTTATTCAGCCTTGATATAAGAAGCAATGATTGCATCGATTGTGCCGTCAGCAGTCAGCTTTTCAAGCGCCTTATTCAGGTCGGAAAGAAGTGTTGTGTTTTCCTTTGCAATTGCGATTGCATAGTCTTCAACCGCATATTCTGTTTCCAAAATCTTCAGACCTTCGTTTTCTGCAACGAATGCTTTTGCAGGTTCGTTGTCAATGATAACAGCGTCAACATCGCCGCCCTTAAGTGCGATAACGGCATCTGCACCCTTACCATAGCTTGTTACGTTCTCCTCGCCGTAATCGTCCTTGGAGTACATATCGCCTGTGGTGCCGAGCTGTGTACCGATTTTCTTGCCTGCGAGGTCATCGAGGCTTGCAATTTCGCTGTCTGCGTTTACGATAACAACCTGCACGCCTGTAGCGTAGCTTGCGGTAAAGTCAACTTCCTTCTTGCGTTCATCGTTAACAGTCATGCCTGCCATACCAAAGTTTACTTCGCCCTGTTGTACGGAAGCGATGATGGAATCGAATTCCATGTCAACCACTTCAAGCGTAGTGCCGAGCTCTTTTGCAAGTGCAGTTGCGATTTCTACGTCAATACCCTTAAATGCTTCGCCTTCCTTGTATTCATAGGGAGGGAATGCTGCATTTGTGCCCATTTTAAGGGGTTCGGCGTATGTGCCTTCGTAGGCAGTTTCTGCCGGTGCTTCCGTAGCGGGAGCCGGTGCGGGTGCTTCCTTCTGACATGCAGCAAAGGAAAATACCATTACAGCGGCCAGTAAAAATAATAATGCTTTTTTCATGGTGAAAAACCTCCAAAAATTTTTTAATCGTGTATATTATACCTTGCCCTCCCTAAAAATGCAAGTCTTTTTAAAAAAAAATGATGTTTTTGGTTTTGTAGCCGTTTTTTTCTTTTCTGCATACTATACATTGACGGAAATTAGTGCATGAAAGGGGCGTATTCTTATGAAATATTGTATTATCGGCGGCGATGCACGCATACGGGAGGTGGCACGCCTTTTAGAAGCGGACGGGGACGCGGTCTGTGCCATCGGCCATGGTGACGCTTTGCCGCGCGCGGAAAATGCGCAGGATGCGGATATCGTTTTACTGGGCCTTCCCACCTCGCGCGACCACAAAACAATTTATGCGCCCTTTGGCGATGAAACGATTTCCTACGATACGCTTTTAGGGCTTTTAAATCGTAAAGCAAGAGTTTTTTGCGGTATGCCCGATGCCGCACTCGCGGCGCGGTTTCGCACGGCGGGCATCTTGTTTACGGACTATTTCGAGCGGGAGGAGCTTGCCGTTTTAAACGCAATTCCGACGGCGGAGGGCGCCTTGGCGCTCGCCATGGAAAAGCTGCCCATTGCCATGCATCATGCCAATTGCCTTGTGCTCGGTTTTGGCCGCATCGGAAAATATCTGGCGCACATTTTAAAAGGCATGGGTGCGCACGTTACCGTTTCGGCAAGGCGCGCTTCGGACATGACGTGGATAGAGGCGTACGGCTATCACGCCACGGACACCAAAAACGCAAAAGAAGTGGCAGACAAGGCAGATGTGATTTTTAATACGATACCTTCCCTTGTGATAGACGCGGCGTTTTTAGACCGCGTGCGGCCATCTGTTCCCATCATCGACCTTGCCTCCATGCCCGGCGGCGTGGATACGGCGTATGCCGAAAAAAGCGGAAAAACTGTTTTATCTGCGCAGAGTTTGCCCGGCAAGGTCGCGCCGAAAACGGCGGGCGAAGCCATTTTCCGCACCATAAAAAACATCTTGCAGGAGGATTTTCATGAAAGCACGCCGTGTGCCCAAAAGCGGCGTGAATAAAAGGCTTTTTGGGCAGAAAGGAAACGAGCATGGATTTATCCGGCATCAAAGCCGGGTTTGCGCTGACCGGCTCATTTTGTACCTTCAGCGCTGTACTGCCTCAAATCGAAAATTTAAAGCGCACGGGCGCGAGCGTCACGCCCATTATGAGCGCTACGGCCGCCTTTACCGATACGCGCTTTGGCCGCGCGGCAGATTTCAGGCAGAAAATCATGGAAATTACGGAAACGGAAGAGATTATTACAACCATCCCTTCGGCTGAGCCAATCGGCCCGGGGCGGCTTTTGGATATTTTGATTGTTGCCCCTTGTACGGGCAATACTTTAGGAAAGATTGCAAACGGGATTACTGACACGCCTGTGACGATGGCCGTAAAATCCCACCTTCGGAACGCGCGCCCTGTCCTTTTGGCCGTATCGACCAATGACGGACTTGCGGGCGCGGCAAAAAATATCGGCCTGTTACTTTCGATGAAAAATATTTATTTTGTCCCCTTCGGGCAGGATGATCCCGACAAAAAGCCCACATCCCTCGTTGCGGACATGACACAGATTGTCCCTGCCGCAGGTGCGGCGCTTCTCCACCGCCAGCTCCAGCCCATCCTTTGCAAAAAGGGCTGAGCGCGAAAACAAACGAATTTTGTCGAACAAAAAAATTTGCATTTTTACAGTTCCTTTTTTTGACATTGTCTCTTTTTTGTGGTATACTAAGATTGTCTCAAAACTTTAAAAAGGAGCTTTGTATGGAACAAAAACTGCGCGCTTTTCAAAGCGGCATATATACAAAAGCTTACAAGCTCTTCGGGTGCCACAAGGCGAAAAAAGGCTATGTCTTTCGCGTATGGGCACCGCGGGCAGACCGTGTCAGCGTAGTCGGCGATTTTAACGGATGGGACGAGGATGCTTCGGTCATGCATCCCATCGGCGGCGGCGTTTTTGAATACACGGTGGAAAATGCAAAGGAATTTGAGAATTACAAGTATTATATAAAAAAGGGCGGCCGTGCCTTTTATAAAAGCGACCCCTACGCCTTTCATGCGGGCACACGCCCCGAAACGGCGAGTAAGGTCTATGACATCCGCGCCATTCAAATTGACGATGCGGATTACAGAAAATCGCGGCCAAATCCGCTTTCTGCACCTATCAATATCTATGAGGTGCATCTCGGTTCATGGCAGAAGCACGCGGACGGCAACTTCTTTTCGTACCGCACGCTTGCAAAAACGCTGGTGCCTTATGTAAAGCGCATGGGCTATACGCACGTGGAGTTTCTGCCTGTTTCCGAACATCCCTACGATTTATCGTGGGGCTATCAGATTACAGGGTACTATGCCCCCTCATCACGCTACGGCACGCCTTCGGATTTCGCCTATTTGGTGGAATCGTTTCACAAGGCGGGCATCGGCGTGATTTTGGACTTTGTGGGTGCGCACTTCCCGAAGGACGCGCACGGCCTTATGGAGTTTGACGGCGCGTGTCTTTATGAATATGATGACCCCTTAAAGAAAGAGCATCCCGATTGGAACACGCGCATTTTTGACTATGGGCGGGGCGAGGTGCGCTCCTTCCTGATTTCAAATATCTGCTTTTTTATCGAAACGTATCACATCGACGGGTTTCGGGTGGATGCGGTTGCCTCCATGCTCTACTTAGACTACGGCAAGCGCGGCGGCGCGTGGCGGCCGAACAAACACGGCGGCAACGAAAATTTAGAGGCAATCGAATTATTAAAAGAGATGAATCGGGCGGCGTTTTCTCTGGACCCGAAAGTGCTGATGATTGCCGAGGAATCCACCGCCTTCCCGCTCATTACAAAGCCGCCGCATGACGGCGGGCTCGGCTTTAACTTTAAGTGGAATATGGGCTGGATGAACGATATGCTCGCCTACATGGAAAAGGACCCTCTTTTCCGAAAGGGGATGCACAACCATCTCACGTTTTCCCTGACCTATGCGTTTTCGGAAAACTTTATTCTGCCGCTTTCGCATGACGAGGTCGTGCACGGCAAGCGTTCCTTAATCGAAAAAATGCCCGGCTCATACGAGGAAAAATTCCATAATCTGCGCGCATTTTACGGTCTCATGATGGCGCATCCTGGAAAAAAGCTGCAGTTTATGGGAGGCGAATTTGCGCAGTTTATTGAGTGGGACGTCAGACGCGAGCTTGACTGGCAGCTTCTCGGGTATGACATGCATCAGAAAATGCAACGCTTTGTGCGTGAATTGAATCATTTTTACCTCTCGCACGCGTCACTTTGGGAAAATGACACGGATTGGGACGGCTTTTCCTGGCTTTCCAATGATGATAACCAAAACAGCGTCATTGCCTTTGCGCGGACGGACAGACAGGGGAAATCCCTTTTGATTGTTTGTAATTTCTGCCCCGTTTTGCGGGAAAATTATCGCATCGGCGTGTCGGAAAGCGGCATATACCGCCCCGCTTTTTCCACAGATAAAAAGATTTACGGCGGCACGGGCGTCCGCCTTGCACGGCGGCGGACAGAGCCTGTCCCTTTCCACGGCAAGGCGCAAAGCCTTCGCTTTACCCTGCCGCCGCTTTCTACAATATTTTACGAAAAAACAGAGTAAGGAGAT
>JAZNLF010000190.1:0-1943 GCA_045578945.1 Clostridia bacterium
TTCCTTCCAACTTATAATTTGGTTTCAGTATACCAAAAACCGCCAATTTTGTCAACGGCTTTGCGGGATTTTGTATAAAAACTTTTGGCGTGGGAGATACTTTCGGGAGGAGGTGGATTTTTTTGACAATACGGCGTTATATCAACGGAAAAGAGGCGAAATCCATAGAAAAAACCGTGGTGGAAAACGAGGCGGTACGCGCGGCGATGCGCGCAGTAAATCGCCGCATCAAAGAGGAAAGGGAAAAGAAGGCGTGAAGCATGCGGCAATTTACATCCGCGTTTCGACGGAGGGGCAACGCGATGAGGGGTATTCGATAGAAGCGCAAAAAACGCTACTCGACGCGTACTGCACCGCGCGCTCGCTCGAAAAAAGAGAGTTTTATATAGACGGCGGCTTTACGGGCAGTAACATTGACCGCCCCGCACTCGGAAAGCTTATCAAAGACGTAGAGGACGGAAAAATCTCCCACGTTTTGGTGTATAAGCTGGACCGCCTTTCAAGAAGCCAAAAGGACACGCTTTATCTTATTGAGGATGTTTTTAATCCGCACGACGTGTCCTTTATTTCCATGAACGAAAATATGGACACGGCAACGCCCATCGGCCGCGCGATGCTCGGCATTATGTCCGCCTTCGCGCAGCTGGAGCGCGAAACCATTCGGGAACGAACGCGCATGGGAATGCTCGAGCGCGTCAAAAACGGCTATTGGCCCGGCGGCGGCAAGGTGCCTTTTGGGTATGACTACGATAAAACGCAAGGCATTTTAGTGCCAAATCGCGACGCCGAACGCGTGCAGCGCGCATATGCGTTATATCTTGCAGGCTATTCGACCGACCGCATCGCAAAAACGCTCGGCCTTCCCTACGAGCATCTGGCACTGCAGATTTTAAAGCGCAAGACCAACACGGGCGTGATTTTATATAACGGGGCGGAATACAAAGGGCGGCATATGCCGCTTATCAGCACGGAAACGTATGAAAAAACCATGGCGGAAATGAAGCGGCGCGCCAAAAAGCCCGTAAACAGCGGACAGTATCTCCTGACGGGGCTTTTGGTTTGCGGCAAGTGCGGCGCGAAGATGCGCTACCAAAAGTGGGGCAAGACGGACACAAAAATCGTCTGTTATTCTGCCGACAAGCAAAAAAGGCATCTTGTGCGCGACCCCCACTGTAACAATAAGCGGTACAGTGCGTGGGAAATCGAGGATATTGTTTTGGGAGATTTATTCGCGCTTTCCGTCAGCGCCAAAGCGGAAAAAGAGGAGGACACGGAGAGCGTTTTAGAAACACTCCGCGCGCAAAAAGAGGCGATAAGACAAAAAATCCGCCGCCTCTATACGCTATACGGAGACGGCGGCGATGAAATTTTAAAAGAAACGATTGCGGCGGAAAAGGCAGCACTCGAAGAAGTGGAGGCACGCCTTCGGGACGAGGCGGCAATCGAAAAACGAGCCAAGGAGGCCGCAAAAACCAAACGTGAGCTTGCGGATATCCGCGAGGCGTGGCCCATGATGACCATACGCGAGAAGAAGAACGTACTGCACGCCCTTCTTGAAAAAGTGGTCATTTTGGACGATACTGTCACCGTGTACTACACGTTTGAGTAAACACGGATTCAAGGTGCGCCATACAATCCCTCAGTCACTTCGTGACAGCTCCCTTTACACAAGGGAGCCAAAAAACGCCGTGTTTTGAGCCTTCCCTGTGTAAGGGAAGGTGGCACGCAAAGCGTGACGGAAGGGTTGTTTGTAAAAATGCTATTTAATCAGTATTCACGAAAGGGCTAATTATTTATTCTTGTATAAAATTTTGTCACGAAGGGTTCTTTTTTCAGTATCCTTCGGCTTTTTCGTGCCCACAATATAAAGCGGCAGCGAAAAGGCGGGGGAAATAAAGAGGACTAAAAGATAGCCGATGTTGACATAATCCTGCGGCACAAGC
>JAZNLF010000191.1:0-12215 GCA_045578945.1 Clostridia bacterium
ACAGAACGACATGGCTACGATCCGACTTGAATTACTCAGAAAAACTTCAAGAGTGGTGGATGAAATTACACCGCGTATCCTTACGCTTTTGGATGATATGGCGGAAACGATGTATGAAAGTGACGGCGTAGGCCTTGCTGCACCGCAGATTGGCGTATTGCGCCGCGTTGTCGTCATTGATGTCGGGGAAGGGCTTTATGAACTGATAAACCCTGAGATTATTGAAAAAAGCGGCACACAAACGGGACCTGAGGCATGCCTTAGCGTGCCCGG
The DNA here is from genome assembly GCA_045578945.1 of Clostridia bacterium. Lineage (GTDB taxonomy): Bacteria > Bacillota > Clostridia > UMGS1883 > UMGS1540 > JAQXGO01. The sequence continues at coordinate 274 of JAZNLF010000191.1, forward strand.
TCTGCAAGGGACAGTTACAAGACCGCAGCGCGTTTTGGTGCGCGCTATCGACAGAAATGGCGATACGATTACGTTTTCAGCGGAAGGCTTTTTTGCGCGCGCTGTTTGTCATGAGCTTGACCATTTGGACGGTGTTTTGTATATCGACCATGCTGAGGACCTTGTAGAGCGTAACGTGGAGGAATAAGATGAGAATTGTTTATATGGGAACGCCTCAGTTTGCCGCCACGGTTTTAGCGGGGATATGTGACGCGGGGCATCATGTTGTAGGCGTAGTGTCCCAGCCTGACAGGCCGAAAAATCGCGGTATGCAAATGGTGCCGACGGCGGTAAAGGCAGAAGCGCTAAAGCGCGGATTACCTGTTTTTCAGCCCGAGACATTAAAAAATGAGGCCATAAAATCGTATTTGGAAGAAATGCAGCCCGATATTATTGTTGTGGTGGCGTACGGGCGGCTTCTGCCGCAGTATGTGCTTTCCTACCCAAAATACGGATGCATCAACATGCATGCATCCTTGCTGCCGAAATACCGCGGTGCCGCGCCAATACAATGGAGTATTATAAATGGCGAAAAGGAAACGGGTATTACGGCGATGTATATGGAGGCAGGCCTTGATACGGGTGACATGATTTTACAGAAAAAGACGCCCATTTCGCCATCGGACACAGCAGAAACGCTGCATGACAGACTGGCTGAGATGGCAACAGAAACGGCGATAGAAACACTCATGCAGATTGCGGCGGGTGCAGATATGCGTCAAAAACAGGATGACAATCTGGCAAGCTACGCACCGCTTTTGGAAAAGGATACGGGAAAGGTGGATTGGACAAAGTCCGCGGGGGCAATCGTAAATTTAATTCGCGGTTTAAGTCCAAGACCGGGTGCATATAGTTTTTGGAATCAGGAACGTATTAAAATCTTATCCGCGAAAGAGACAGTCGGTCGCGGCAAGCCGGGCGAGGTGCTCGAAAACAAAGGGCGTCTTGTTGTTGCAACGGGAGATGGCGCAATTGAAATTACAACATTACAGCTTTCCGGCAAACGTGCAATGGAAGCCGCAGCATTTCTGCAAGGCAATAAAATTGAAAAGCAAACCATAATAGGAGCGTAAATATGTTTTATCCATTTTATTATTATGACCCAACGTATATTTTACTGTTACCTGCAATTATACTGGCTCTCTACGCACAATTTCGTGTGCAGAGTACCTATGCAAAGTTTCAGAAAGTACAAAATAAGCGCGGCATTTCGGGCGCGGATGCTGCAAGAATGATTTTAGACAGAAACGGGCTTCGGCATGTTTCGATAGAGCGCATAGGTGGGAATTTATCGGACCATTATGACCCGCGGACGAATGTCGTGCGACTTTCCGCAGCAGTATATGATTCTGCCACGGTTTCGGCAGTCGGGATAGCGGCGCATGAGGTCGGCCATGCCGTGCAACATAATACAGGGTACACACCCATAAAAATTAGAAATACAATTTTACCCGTAGTACAGGTTTCTTCGCACCTTGCAATACCGCTGATTTTGATTGGCATATTTCTTTCTTCCTTTTCGGTATTGATTGAAGTTGGCATCATTTTGTATGCCGCCGTAGTAGCATTTCAGCTTATTACGTTGCCTGTCGAGCTGAATGCAAGCGCACGCGCGAGGGAAGCGGTGTACGAGCTGGGATGTCTGGATGCTGAGGAAACAAAGGGTGCAAAACGCGTTTTATCTGCGGCGGCGCTGACATATATTGCTGCAGCTGCATCTGCACTCCTCCAGCTTTTACGATTGATACTTTTGACGGGAAATAACAGAAGGAGAGACTAATGCCGAGAAAATTGGCACTTGCCATTTTAAATGATATAACAGAAAAGGACGCATATGCTGATTTAGCAGTGAAGAATGCACTTTCTGCTTCAACGCTTGACAGGCGTGATAAGGCACTTGCAACGAATATCGCATATGGCACAATTCAAAATTTGCGATTTGTGGATTATCAAATTCAAAATGCCGCATCGCGCGCTTTGGCGGATTTAACACCTTCTGTACGAAATATTCTGCGTATGTCGGTGTATCAGCTTCGCTTTTTAGAACGTATTCCTGCACATGCCGTTTTGGATGAGGCAGTTAAGCTTACGAAGAAAAAGGCTTTTTCTGCCGCAAAGTTTGTCAATGCCGTCTTGCGCAGTATTCAGAGAAACGGCTTTACCCTGCCGACAGAAAAAAGCCAAAAAATGGGCGTTTTATATTCCTATCCCGATTGGATTGTAAACATGTGGACAAAACAGTATGGAGAAAAGGAATGTGAGGCTCTATTACAAGCAGGAAATGCGCAGCCTCCCCTGGCTGTACGTGTAAATCCTTTAAAGACCAATACTAAACATATAAAAACACTTTGTGCGGCCAAGGATACAGGCGTCCAAGACAGCCTTTATATAGAAGAATCCGTAAATATAGCAGATACGGACATGTTCCGAAACGGGCTTATATCCGTACAGGATATAGGGGCACAACTGACAAGTATTTTGCTTGCGCCTCGAAAAAATCAAAGTGTTCTTGACACTTGCGCCGCACCCGGCGGCAAAACAACGCATTTGGCAGAGCTTATGGGGAATACAGGCTCTGTTTTGGCGTGGGATATCCATCCGCATAAGGTCAATTTGATTTTAGAAAATGCAAAACGGCTTGGCATTACCAATATCCATGCCGAAACACAAGATGCAACTGTAGAAAATCCGATGTATAGAGAAAAATTTGATAAGGTTTTAGTGGACGCGCCCTGCTCGGGGCTTGGCGTTATACGAAAAAAACCGGATATTAAATGGAAACGAAAAGAAGAGGATATTTCCGTACTTTGTAAAACGCAGGCAAAGATTTTAGATGTAGCCAAGGGCTATGTAAAGGCAGGGGGAGAGCTTGTATATTCTACATGCACCCTGTCAAAACAGGAGAATGAGGACATGGCGGATGCGTTTTTAGAAAAGCATACAGAATTTGAAAAGGTGGGAGAATATCGAACACTTTTTCCGCACAAGGATAACACAGACGGCTTTTTCATGGCAAAATTTAGGAGGAAGACGACTTGAATATATACGACCTGACGCTTTTTAAATGGCAGACGCTTTTGCAAAATGAGCCGAAATACCGTGCCGCGCAGATTTACAGCGAACTGTATCAGGGGAAGCATATAACAGAAATTACAACCATTCCGAAAGCCTTGAAGGAAGAACTTTGCAAAAAATATGACACGTCTTTGCCACGCATTGATATTAAACTGGTTTCAAAGCTTGACGGCACGATAAAATATCTATATCGCATGGCGGATGAAACGGGCATCGAAAGTGTTGTAATGCCGTATAAGCATGGCAAAACGATTTGCATTTCCACGCAAGCGGGATGCCGCATGGGTTGTGCGTTTTGTGCATCCACAATAGACGGACTTGAGCGAAACCTCACGCCCGGTGAGATGGCAGGACAGGTACTTCGGGCAGAAAAAGATATTGGAGAGCGTATAAACCATATTGTTTTGATGGGAAGTGGCGAGCCACTCGATAATTTTGAAAATGTGCTTGCATTTATAGAGAATGCAACGCATCCGAAAGGACTCGGCATCAGCGCAAGACATATCACACTTTCAACCTGTGGTCTTTTAAATGGGATTCGTGCATTGGAAGAAAAAAACCTGCAAATCAATCTGGCAATTTCTCTGCACGCACCAAATGATGCGCTTCGGAAAACGCTGATGCCGATTGCAAAGGCGGTATCTGTCCGCGAACTTGTCGATACGGCCGCGCATTATTTTGAGGCAACACATCGGCGTATTACTTTCGAATATGCGCTGATACAAGGTGTGAATGACAGCGAGAAGGACGCAGCGGAGCTTGCAAGCCTTTTGGGCGGAAATCGTGGATTCCATGTCAATTTAATTCCCGTCAATGAAATTCATGAGCGTGCATTCCAAAAAAGCACGCAAAGTGTTGCCGAAATGTTTGTCCGTACGCTCAATAAAGCAGGGATTGAGGCAACTGTGCGCCGCAAAATGGGCGCGGATATAAATGCCGCTTGCGGCCAATTACGAAAGGCAAGTAAATAGAGAGGTAGTTTTATGATTCTTTTTGGCGCAAAAACAGATGTAGGGAAAACACGAACAGAAAATCAGGATTATCATATTGCATCCCTGGATATACCGCCGCTTTTTATTTTGTGTGACGGTATGGGCGGACATCAAAGCGGTGAAATTGCAAGCCGTTCTGCCGCGGAGAGCGTGGAAACATATATCCGCATGCAAAGTGCGCTTGATTACGATGAAGAAAAGGCAAAACGTGTTCTTTGCGGCGCAATATCATATGCCAATAAGGTGGTATATGAAAGGGCGCAGGTCGATGAGATGTACAAGGATATGGGAACAACAGCGGATGTTTGTATGGTAGACTTTGACATGCTTTACATAGCCCATGTGGGGGACAGCCGTGTATACTTAATGCGAAACGGAAAGCTTTCCCTTCTAACGCGTGACCATTCCCTGGTAGAGGAAATGGTGCAAAATGGGTTAATTACAGAAATAGAGGCAAAAACACATCCGAATAAAAATATAATTACACGTGCGGTCGGTACAAGTATCGGCGTGGAAAGCGATTTTTATGCGTTACCGCTTATGCAGGATGATATTGTTCTTATGTGCTCGGATGGCCTTAGTAATATGCTCTCGGAAAGTGAAATCAAAAATATGTTGATTTCAAGTGACAGCCCGGAGGAGGCTGCGGAAAATCTGGTGGAAAGAGCAAATCAAAATGGCGGTAAGGACAACATTACAGCGATTGTAATTAAAAAGACGCACAAGGAGGAAGCGTAATGGTAGGCTCTGTACTTAGTAATCGATATGAACTGCTTGAAAATATAGGCGCAGGTGGGATGGCAATTGTATATAAAGCAAGATGCAGACTTCTAAACCGCTATGTTGCGGTGAAAATTTTGCGCCCCGAATTTCAAGAGGATGAGGAGTTTTTAAAACGCTTTACGATTGAAGCACAGGCGGCTGCAAGCCTTTCGCATCCGAATGTTGTATCTGTCTATGATGTCGGTCGCCATGGTAAATTAAGCTATATTGTCATGGAATGCATCGAGGGGATTACGCTCAAAGAGTATATGACAAAAAAAGAAACCTTGTCTGTCAATGAAGCAGTTGATTTTACCATGCAAATTGCTTCGGCACTCGAGCATGCACATGCAAAAGGTATAATCCACAGAGATATTAAGCCGCATAACATCATCATCACCAATGAAGGTGTTTTGAAGGTGACGGATTTTGGTCTTGCGCGCGCAGTTACAAAGTCTACAACCGTGGCAAGTGCTTCGGCAATCGGGTCGGTACATTATGTTTCACCCGAGCAGGCACGTGGTGGCTATACGGATCAAAGAAGCGATATCTATTCACTTGGCATAGTCATGTACGAAATGTTTACGGGTAAGCTGCCGTTTGACAGCGATACCCCCGTTGCGGTTGCAATGAAGCACCTCGAGGAGGAACCGCAAAAGCCGACAGAACTGAATCCGCAGATTCCCGCGGATGTGGAGGCAATTATATTAAAAGCATTGCAAAAGGATGTAAAAGAACGCTATGCATCTGTGGCAGAGCTTTTGCAGGCGTTTCGGAAAGTTTGCGGCATGGAAGAAATATCGGCACATAATGACAAGTTTTCCACAAGAAAGCTGCCGAAGCTTACAGACCATCAAAAAGAAGCAAAACCAAAGGAAGAGCCAAAGAAAAAACGGATGCGAGAGGATACCGTTGCCGTGGTTGCGGCTATTGGGACAGCGGTTTTGATTGTTGTCGTTTTAGCGGTTTTGTTTGCAGGGAAAATGTTCCCCGGGCAAGGGCGTAAGGAAGCGGAAATAAATGTGCCGTCACTTCTTAACATGTCTATTGAGGATGCACTCATCAGATATCCGAATTTGCTCATTGAGGAGCATAGTGCAGCGTATAGCAGCACTATACCCAAAGGCTTTATTATATCGCAGGATAAAGCAGCAGAAACGAAAATTCGCGCAAATGAAATTATTGGTGTCACAGTAAGCCGAGGCGCGCAGGTGATTGAACTTGAGGATTATACAGGAGAAGATTATCGTGTTGCGGAACGGGAACTGAAAGCTTTAGACCTTGTGCCGCAAATTTCAGAAGAACATTCCGATGATGTTCGTGAGGGTGTGGTTGTCCGTCAAAATCCTGCGGCGGGCTACGAACTCAAAACAGGTGCGACCGTCATTTTGTACGTCAGCAAAGGGAAAAGTGATGTAGAGGTTGAAGTGCCATCCCTTATAGGAAAGACGGAGGAAGAGGCAAGAAATACGCTGAAAACGCACGATTTAAAGCTTGGCTCGGTGGAAGAAGTGGCAGACAATGCAGAGAAAGGAACTGTAGTGCGCCAGTCTGTTCGTGCAGGTGAAATGATTTCTACCGATACGGCCATCAATATAATAATAAGCAGCGGTCCGTCAGAAGAACCAAAACAAAACGGTGTATACACTTTGCGCCTTGAACTGCCGCTGGATAAACCGAGTGTATCGGTACGCGTGACAAGCGAAGGGAAAACGCTTTTGGAAGGCACTTTTGAAACCGCACTTTCTCCCGTGACGCTAAATCTGACAGATGCGGTGGGCACCTCCACGGTCGATATTTATTTTGATGATGTATTATATAAAAGCGGGATACCCGTTACCTTTTCATAAACGGAAGGACTGATTAAAAACGCAAGGTGTAATAACAAAAGGAATCGGCGGATTTTACTATGTAAATTGCGCGGGAACGCTATATGAAACGCGTGCCTGCGGCAGATTCAGAAAAGAGAATATATTGCCGCGCGTCGGAGACCATGTTATTATTTCCGATGCAGGCGATTTTGTGACGGAAATACTGCCCCGTAAAAATGAACTGGAGCGCCCGCCCGTTGCCAATATAGATTTAATTGTAGTTGTGGCTTCGCTTCGCTCGCCTTTAGTTGATACTGTAATGCTCGACGCATTTTTACTGACGGCAGAGGCGGCAGGCATTGATGCTATGCTATGTTTGAATAAATGTGATATTGCCCCGAAAGAGGAATGTGCCGCCTTATGTGAAATGTACGAAAAGGCGGGATACAAGACAGTTGTTACCAGTGCCGCCGCAGAGGAAGGAATTTCAAAGCTCATGCCTTATTTAAAAGGGAAAATTACTGCATTTGCGGGCAATTCGGGTGTTGGGAAATCCAGCCTTTTGAATATACTGGGGGAAAATGTTGCGCTGGAAACGGGGGCGGTCAGCGAGAAGCTCGAACGTGGTCGCCATACAACAAGGCATGTTGAGCTTTTGCCGCTTCGTGGCGGCGGCTTTGTCCTTGATACACCCGGCTTCAGCCGCGTGCAACTGCCTGAGGTCGAACCAGAAGGACTTGCTGCATTGTATCGCGAAATGGCGCCGCTTGCAACGGCGTGCCGCTTTTCGGGGTGCGCACATAAAAAAGAGCCGGATTGCGCCGTGAAAGCAGCGGTCGAAAACGGTGAAATTGCAAAAGAACGCTATGAAAATTATTGCTTTTTCTACGAAAAACTGGCAGAAAACAAATCCTTTGATAAAACAAAGAAAATCTTTTTATAAGATTGACATATCTAAAATCTTGTGATACAATAGCCTAAAAGAAAGGAAGGATTATAGAAATGATTAAAATTGCACCATCTATTTTTGCGTCAGACTTCGGCGCATTTCGTGAACAGACAAAGCTTGTGGAGGATGCAGGCGCAGATTATTTACATATTGACGTTATGGACGGCCATTTTGTGCCGAATCTCTCGTTTGGTATGGGTGTTTTGGCGGCACTCCGCCCCAGCACAAAATTAGTATTGGATGCCCATTTGATGGTAGAAAATCCTGAGACTTATATCAGCCAGTTTGAAAAAGCGGGTGCGGATATTGTGACTGTCCACGTGGAAGCTACAAACCACATCCATCGTGCTTTGCAGCAGATTAAAGACCATGGCATGAAAGCAGGTCTGGCACTGAATCCCGGCACACCTGCCGTTATGATTCAGGAAGTGGGACATTTGGCAGATATGATTCTGGTTATGAGCGTAAACCCCGGCTTTACGGCACAGAAGTTCTTGCCTGAGGTTCTGCCGAAGGTAAGAGAGGTCAGAAAGATGTTCCCCGATAAGGATATTCAGATTGACGGCGGCATTGGCGTGCAGAACATCCGCGAGGTAACAGAGGCTGGTGCAAATGTTATCGTAGCAGGCGCTGCAGTATTTTATGCGGAGGATCCCGCAGCAGCAATCCGCGGTCTTCGCGAAAATGCATATCAAGGCTAATTCTTATAGTGTCTTAAGGAGCTGTATTTTTGCAGCTCCTTTTTTAAAAGGATAAGGGGGATTTTATGGGACGTGCAGTCATTATGGCTGGTGCCGATATAGAAGATTATACATTTTACAAAAAAGAGGCGGGGGACTATGTGATTTGTGCAGACAGAGGCTATCGCCATGCTATAAAGCTCGGCGTAGTTCCCGATATATTGCTCGGGGATTTTGACAGCCTTGATATGCCGCTGCCAAAAGGGGTTAAGACCATTACATTTCCCGCGGAAAAGGATGAGACGGATTTACAACTTGCCATTTTACATGCTATAGACATGGGATTTCGGGATATTTATATTATCGGTGTGTTTGGCGGAAGGACAGACCATTTCCTGGGGAATATCGGTCTTTTAAAGCTTGCACATGAAAAAGGTGCAACGGCAGTTTTGGAAGATGCGGATACAAAAATCCACTTTGCGGATGGAAGTATCACACTTCCCAATACGCATACGTATTTATCTGTGATACCGCTTTTTGAGGATGTGGTTCTTTCTATAGAGGGCGTCAAATATCCGCTCACAAAAAAACGCCTCGTCCGCGGCGATACACTCGGTATCAGTAACGAAATCACCGCGAAAGAGGCGCGTATTGATATTTTAGAAGGGAGTGCGTTTATTCTGCTTTGTCGGGAAAAGTAAAGTGTGCGACAAAATCTTCGCAATGCTCTACTGCCGAAAGTACGGCTTCCTTTGCAGGGCCGCCCGGTAAATTACGGCCTTCCACACAAGTCTGCATGGAAATTGCATCATAAATATCCGTGTCAAAAACCTCGGAAAATTGTTTATATTCAGCTATTTCCAAATCATCCAGCGCTTTGCCGTTTTGGATGCAATAGAAAACCAGTCTGCCTAAAATTTCGTGCGCAGCACGGAAGGGCAGGCCTTTTTTTACCAAATAATCCGCAGCATCCGTTGCATTTGCAAAACCGCCACGCGCACCAGAGAGCATTACGTCCTTCTTCACACGCATGGTAAGAAGCATGTTTGTGAAAACAGGAAGGCAAAGCATTACAGTATCTACCGCATCAAATATCTGCTCTTTATCTTCCTGCATATCTTTGTTGTATGCAAGGGGAAGCCCCTTCATCATAGTCAAAAGACCGGTAAGACTTCCGAATACACGGCCGCTTTTGCCACGTATCAGCTCGCACACATCAGGGTTTTTCTTTTGTGGCATGATACTGCTGCCGGTGGAGTAGGCATCATCCATTTCCACAAAGGAAAATTCGTGACTACTCCATAAAATCAATTCTTCAGAAAAACGGCTTAAATGTACCATGATAAGCGAAAGGGCAGAGGCAAGCTCAATAGCAAAGTCGCGATCACTGACGCCATCTAAGGAATTCGCCGTAATCTCTAAAAAACCGAGCTTTTCTTTCACAAATGTGCGGTCTAAGGGATACGTTGTGCCTGCAAGTGCACCGCTGCCAAGCGGCATAACCGCTGTGCGGCGATATACATCCCCTAAGCGCGAAAGATCACGCATAAACATCTGTGCATACGCCATCATATGATGCGCGAAGGTGACAGGCTGCGCCTTTTGCAGATGCGTATATCCTGGCATAATGGTATCCGTATGCTGGCGCGCTAAATTACAGAGTGCAGAAAGAAGGTCTTTCAGCATTTTTGCAATTTCTTGTTCCTGCGCCATCAGATACATGCGTAAATCCAAGGCCACCTGGTCATTTCTGCTTCTGCCGGTATGCAGGCGCTTTCCGACATCGCCGATGCGGTCAATCAAAAGCTTTTCCACATTCATATGAATGTCCTCGGCATCCACTAAAAATTCAACCTTGCCTGCCTCGATATCCGTCAGGATTTCTCCCAGGGTTTTTACAATCAGCGCGGCGTCCGAAGGCGGAATAATATTTTGTTTTCCAAGCATTTCGGCATGTGCCATACTGCCGCATATATCCTCGCGATACATGCGGGAATCAAAGCGGATAGACGAGTTAAAATCGTCTACCGCCTTGTCTGTATCTTTTTGAAATCTGCCGCCCCAAAGCTTCAATTTTTATTCCCCCACTTTTTCTTTCATCATTGCGCGAACCTTAAGCGGTAAGCCAAAGAGATTAATAAAGCCTTCAGCATCTTTATGGCTGTAAAGCTCATGGCTATCACCAAAGCTTGCAATTTCTTCGTTATACAAAGAGTATTTCGAAGTTGTGCCGGCCGGTGTGATAAGACCTTTATGAAGCATCAGCTTTACATCGCCCGTGACATATTCCTGTGTGCTGTCAACAAATGCAGACAGAGCCTCGCGAAGCGGTGTAAACCAGTTGCCGTCATAAACAAGTTCAGCGAATTTAATGCCGACGTGGCGCTTAAATGCCTGCGTCTGTCTGTCAAGGCAGAGATATTCAAGCTCTTTATGTGCGGCATAAAGAATAGTACCGCCCGGTGTTTCGTATACACCACGAGATTTCATGCCCACAAGTCTGTCCTCTACAATATCAGCAATACCGATGCCGTATGCGCCACCGATTTCATTGAGCTTTTCAACCAGCTTTAAGGGAGAAAGCTTTTCGCCGTCAACCGCCACAGGATTACCCTTTTCAAAGGAAATTGTGACGTATTTCGGAGTATCGGGTGCTTTCGTCGGCGGTACAGTAAGCTTCAAAAGGCTGTCGTACTGCGGCATATTTGCAGGATCTTCCAAATCCATACCTTCATGGCTTATGTGCCATACGTTTCTGTCACGGGAATATAAATCCTTTTTCGTTACGGGAATTTCAATGCCGTGTGCCAATGCATAATCTACAGCATCCTCACGGGATTTGATATCCCAAACACGCCAGGGTGCAATAATCTTAAGCTCAGGTGCGAGTGCCTTAATTGTTAATTCAAAACGAACCTGGTCATTGCCTTTGCCTGTTGCGCCGTGGCAAATGGCTGTAGCGCCTTCCTTCTTTGCAATTTCAACCAAGCGCTTTGCAATGATGGGGCGTGCGTGGGAAGTACCTAAAAGGTATTTGTCTTCATATACAGCACCTGCTTTTAAAGTGGGGAATATGTAGTCTTTTACATACTCTTCACGTAAATCCTCTAAATAAAGTTTGGACGCACCGCTTTTTAAAGCGCGTTCCTCAAGACCTTCTGTTTCCTTGCCCTGACCTACGTCTGCACATACAGCTATTACTTCGCAGTCATAGTTTTCTTTAAGCCACGGAATAATAATAGATGTGTCCAGTCCGCCGGAATAAGCCAATACGATTTTTTCTTTTGCCATGATTATGCCTCCAAATATGTAAAATTATTTATAGTTTTGTATAAAAATGAACCATGTTTGTAATATATCACAAAAAACAAGGCGAATCAACCACAAAATTAATAAAAATACCAAAACTTGCATTTTTTCTCGTGAGAGAGTAAAATAAAGGAAATGAAAAGAAATGGAAAGGCATGGGAACAGGATGATGAGAAAAGAGGAACATATTTTACAACGAAATGGGATGGTAATTGGTTTGGCGCTGTTATGCTGCTTTCTGTGGTCCAGCGCATTTCCGGGTATAAAGACAGGGTACGTGCTGTTTCAAATCTCGGAGAACGATGCGGCATCTCAGATTTTCTTT
>JAZNLF010000192.1:0-3805 GCA_045578945.1 Clostridia bacterium
GCTTCTTTGCAAGATCGTTCAGTTTTGCAGTCAGGTCATCCGTAATATATAATGTTTTATATCCGGCTTTAACCTTCTTTTTCGTTTCTCTTGGTGTAAATGCCATATTAATCATCCTTATATCATATATTATGTATATTATATGATATAATTAGATTTTACAATATATTAGAAAAATCTATTGTAAAATTTTAATTTATATGATAGAATGATATTTAGGGAGTGATGATATATTTGCTGGAACTGTGTCGGAAGCAATAAACGCTGCCATACGATATATTCATATTGATACGGATGATGTCATTAACTCTGTTGCTCTTACTGCACTAAACGAAATACAGCGTGTTATTCAAAACACAGAGATTGAAGATGACTTTGATGTGGTAGAGGAGATTGTCCGTATCTTTGAGAAATATAACATGAATGCGGGTGGGCGGCACGATTTTTGAAAGGAAAATCATATCGTTCATATAAAACAAAAATCCTATCTTCAGATAGGATTTTTGTTTTATATTATTCATTTGGTTTAACGATTTTTATGTTACGTTTATCAATGTATCTTGGGAATAATAAGGAAATAAACTGTTTATTTATTGACAAAAATAGGATAATAATGATATAATGAAAAAAATATTTTTTAAAAAAGCAAAATGAATAAAAGGACGGGAGACTGGATTATGGAAATGCAAATTCAAGACTTGGTTTCTGCCATAAAAAAGGACGGCGTTGATGCAGCGCAAAAAGAAGCCGAAAAAATTATCGGGGAAGCGAAAAAAACCGCAGAATCCATTCTTATAGGCGCGAGGGAAGAAGCGGACGCAATTTTAAAAAAAGCGGAGAATGAAATCAGCGCGATGCGAAAGAGTGCCGAAACAACGATAGAGCATACAAAACGAGATGCCATGCTCTTTTTTAAAAAATCCGTGCAGGCAGAATTTGAAAAAATACTCGCGGCGGATGTTTCCCGCGCTGCATCGGGCGATACATTGGCAAAGCTTATGCTTGCGGCCTTAAACGGGGAGGATGCGGCAAAGTATACGGCCGAGGTCGCGGAAGTGACAGAAGGATTAAAGAGTGAACTTGCGGAGAAAATACGCGAGGGGCTTACTATTTCGGTAAATCCCAATGTGCGCGTGGGATTTCGTCTGGCACAAAAAGACGGGACAGGGTATTTTGATTGCTCGGATGAAGAACTTACAAAAATGCTGGAACCGTTTTTCCCTGTAATTACCTTTTAAGTGAGGCGAAAAAATGGCTTATTATTATCTGATGGCAAGCTTGCCGATGCTAAAATCGGATGGCGATATGCCCATAAGCTATGCGCAGTTTCTCGGGATGTGTAAAGACCATGTAAGCGGCGCAAAGTACGAAATTTTAAAAAATCTTTCCATTGAGGCAAGCGATGGACTGCTTGTTTCGGATTGGGCAAAGTTTTATGAAGTTTTCAAGGCGGAAATGACATACCAACGAAATCAAAGGCTTGGCAAAAAAACGGAAAAGCCAGAGGAGTCAGATGCGGAAACTGCGAAGCGCATAGCGGAGGCAATCAAAAATGAAAATCCCCTCCATGCCGAGGAAATGTTGCTCTTTGCGGAATTTGAGAAGCTGGATGCGCTGATTGGCACGCATTATTTTGATGATGTGGCGCTTATGGGATATGCGCTGAAATTAAAGCTTTTGGAACGGAAAAATATGTTTAGCAAGGAAAGCGGCAAGGCGGAACTCTATCGCATGGTCCAAAAAATAGAAGAGCAGATTCTGCAGATGGAACAGGAGTGAGCAAAATGGAATATATAACGGGCGTTGTAAAAGGCGTAAACGGAAACTTGGTATCCGTCCTGGTGGACGGCTCAATTAAAAAGAACGAGGTAGGCTTTGTCCTTGTTTCGGATAAAAGATTAAAGGGCGAGGTAATCCGTATCAATAACGGCATAGCGGACATGCAAATTTATGAAATGACAGAAGGCATCCGCGTGGGGGACACGGTGGAATTTACGGGCGCGCTTATGAGCGTGGAGCTTGGCCCCGGTTTGCTTAGCCAGATTTATGATGGTCTGCAAAATCCGCTGCCCGCACTTGCAGAGGCGTGCGGATACTTCCTCGAGCGCGGCGTGTATCTCAATCCCATTCCCGACAAGGACTGGGAATTTACACCGAGCGTTTCTGCGGGCGATTTTGTCCGCCCGGGGGATACCCTCGGCACTGTCCCCGAAGGGATATTCAGCCACAGAATTATGGTGCCCTTTGACCTTGCCAATGAAGATTGGACCGTAGAATCCATCAAAGAAAAGGGCGTATATAATGTCCGCAATGAAATTGCGGTTATAAAAGATAAAAAAGGAAATACAAAATCGCTTTCCATGGTATTTTCCTGGCCCATTAAAAAACCCATTACCTGCTATGCGGAAAGATGCAAGCCTGACGAAACGCTGATTACGAAAATTCGCGCGATTGACACATTCCTTCCCGTTGCCAAGGGCGGCACATTCTGCGTTCCGGGGCCGTTTGGCGCAGGGAAAACAGTTCTGCAGCACATGGAGGCAAAAAATGCGGATGTGGACATCGTTATCATCACCGCTTGCGGCGAACGTGCGGGTGAGGTTGTTGAGGTGCTGAAGGAATTCCCTGAGCTTACAGACCCCCGAACGGGCAGAACGCTGATGGAACGCACCATTATTATATGTAACACTTCCTCGATGCCCGTTGCCTCACGTGAGGCATCGGTTTACACGGGGATTACCATCGCGGAATATTTCAGACAAATGGGGCTTTCTGTCCTGATGCTTGCGGACTCAACGTCCCGCTGGGCGCAGGCGATGCGTGAAATGAGTGGTCGTTTGGAGGAAATCCCGGGGGATGAAGCGTTCCCCGCATACCTTGAATCCGTCATCGCGTCCTTTTATGAGCGTGCGGGTAAGGTAAAGTTATACAGCGGAGAAGTCGCTTCCGTTACAATCGGCGGTACAGTATCGCCTGCAGGCGGTAACTTTGAAGAACCCGTAACGCAAGCAACGCTTAAGGTTGTAGGTGCATTTCACGGCCTGTCGCGTGAGCGGTCTGATGCGAGAAAATATCCCGCCATTCACCCGATTGATTCGTGGTCAAAATATAAGGGCATTGCGGATGGCGATAAGGTAGCCAAGGCGCGCGAAATCCTTGTCAGAAGTGCGGAAATCAGCCAGATGATGATGGTTATCGGCGAGGAAGGCACGTCGGCAGAGGACTATATTTTGTATCAAAAGGGCGAGCTTTTGGATGCGGCGTATCTGCAGCAAAATTCCTTTGACCCCGTGGATGCCGCGTGCGAGCCGAAAAGACAGCTTCGCGAATTTGACGTCATGTATGCAATTTTAACGCAGGACTATAAACTGGAAGACAAAAGCGAAATTCGTATGTTCTTCAATGAACTGCGCCAACTGCTTCTTGACTGGCATACCATAGAATTTGAAACGGAAAAATTTGATGAGCAAGAGGCTGCCATACGGGCACACTTTATGGCAAAAGCTTGCAACTAAGGGGTGTATTATGCAGAAGATTTACACAAAAATAGAATCCATTATAGGAAACGTTATCACGGTGAAGGCCTCGGGCGTCCGAAATGGTGATTTGGCACTGGTCGGCAAAAGCTACGCCAATGTAATTAAGCTCAGCGGCGATACAGTTTACTTGCAGGTATTTGCGGGAACGCAGGGCGTAAGCACCACGGATGCAGTAAAGTTTTTAGGAAAACCGATGATGGTTTCCTTTTCCGACAATCTTTTGGGGCGTGTGTTTACAGGCAGCGGTGTGCCGAGAGATAATGGCC
>JAZNLF010000193.1:0-3032 GCA_045578945.1 Clostridia bacterium
TATTTATACGCCAAATCCTGAAATCATTATGAAGGCGTATCGTGATAAAACATATGCTGATGTATTAAATCGTGCCGACATGGTTGTTCCCGATGGCATTGGTGTTGTATATGGCTCTAAGCTTGTTGGGAAACCCGTTCGTGAACGTGTCGCCGGTTTTGACCTTTCCTGCGCCATTTTATCTGAAGCTGCCAAAAAGGGATGTCGTGTGTTCCTCTTTGGCGGAAAGCCCGGTGTTTCTGACCTTGCCGCAAAGAATCTGGAAGAAAAATATAAAGGCATCACGGTTTGCGGCACGATGCATGGCTATGATGCGGACAAAAGTCATGTAGCTGAAAACATTCGCGCATCCAGGGCTGATATTGTCTTAGTCTGTCTCGGTGCACCTACGCAGGAAATATGGATTGACACATATAAGGATGAAACGGGCGCAAAAATTTTAATCGGTGCGGGCGGCAGCCTCGACGTATTTGCAGGCACTGTAAAACGTGCACCTGCATTTTACAGAAAGCTCAATTTAGAGTGGTTTTATCGTCTTGTATCCCAGCCGACGCGCATTGGTCGTATGCTTGATTTACCACGCTTTGCATGGACAATTCTCCTGCATGGCAAACGACAATAGAAAGGAAATAAATTATGCTGATTGTTTTAGATGGCGTGGATGCCAGCGGCAAAGCGTCGCAACCTGCTCTTTTATATGAATATTTAAAAAATAAATCCGAAAACACGATCCAGATTACATTTCCTGACTACGAGAGTGATTCATCCGCACTTGTAAAAATGTATCTCGGCGGCGCGTTCGGCAATGAAGCGGACGCGGTATCTCCGTACGCTGCATCGTCCTTTTACGCGGTGGACAGATATGCTTCCTATAAAACCAAATGGGCAGATTTTCTTGCAAACGGCGGCACCATTGTCTGCGACCGCTACGTAACCTCAAATATGGTGCATCAGTCCGCAAAGCTTACGGATACATGCAAAAAAGACGCATTTTTAGATTGGCTTGACGATTTTGAGTATGAAAAGCTTTCTCTCCCGCGTCCTGATATTGTTTTCTTTTTAGATATGCCCCCAGAATATGCAATAAAGCTCATGACATCGCGTTCAAACAAAATCACGGGCAATGCAGAAAAGGATATTCATGAGCGTGACACCTCGCATATCGAAAAAGCCTATCATTCCGCACTTTATGTTGCAAAAAAATATGGTTGGCATATCATTCCATGTGTGGAAAATGGAGAAATTTGCGATATTAAAACAATTCACGAGCGTATCATTAACATTACGGAAGGTATAATGCATGAACTTTCAGCCCATTCAATTTAACCACAAAGATTTATACGAAAAATATTTTAAAACTGTACCGCACATCGGTTCGGAGCAGACATTTACAACGCCGTATACCTGGGCAAAAAGCTACAACATTTCACTTTGTGAAGTAGATAATCTTCTATGTCTTCGCGGTCAATTTAAAGAGGAGCTTCCCTACTATTGGATGCCTGTCGGCGCAGGAGATAAGCTTTCCTGCATGCAAACGCTGTATGCGCTCTCAAAGGCTGAAAACCGCCCATTTGTAATGATTGGCGTATACGAAGAAGATATTCAGGTTGTAAAAGCTGCATTACCTGCGGTTTCTCTTTCAGCACGTGCGTCGAGAAGCATCGCTGAATATATTTATGATGCAAATTCACTTTTGACGCTTTCGGGAAAGAAACTCCATACGAAACGGAATCACGTCAACACCTTTAAAAACACTTATAACTATCGTACTGAAAAGATAGATTCCCATAATCTTGCTGAAGCTGCGGATTTTGTGTATGCACATTGTAATTCTGATGAGGAATCTGTGGCCATGCATCGTTTCTTTGACGCTTATTTATCCCTCAACGTCGTCGGCATGCTTTTATATATCGATAATCAGCTGGTTGCAGTCACAGCAGGAGAATTTATAAACGATGAAACTGCACTTATCCATCTTGAAAAAGCAGATACCGACTTTTCAGGTGCTTATGCGGCAGTAAATCAGCTTTTTATTGAAAATTATTTTGCAGCAGCAACGTATGTAAACCGCGAGGAAGATATGGGTATTGAAGGGCTTCGCCGTGCTAAGATGTCCTATCGCCCCTCATTCTTACTTGAAAAATATCAGATTACGGAAGTGTGAACATTATGGAAATTCGTTTTGTATCTGAAAAAGACATTGATGAAATTCGCCACATTTGGCGATACTGTTTTGGTGATACCGAAGCGTATGAAACCGCTTTTTTTACGCATGTTTACCATACTGAGCATACAATCGCCGCTTATGATGGTGACAAACCGATAGGTGCTTTGCAGTTTTTCCCAAAAACTGTATATCTGTATGACAAGCCCTATAAAAGTGCCTATATCGGCGGCATCAGCGTAATGCCGCAGTACCGCAGTTTAGGGATTGCATCGAAAATGGTGTGTTTTGCGGAAGAATATCTAATAAAAAACGGCGTAAAGCTTGCACTTTTAGTGCCGTTTAACTTTGGATTTTATAAAAAACTTGGCTATACGGCCATAAGTGCACTTTCGGAATATAGCGGAAAAACAGAGGATTTACGTCCATTTTCCGTACCAACAACCGAGGTGATGCCTGCCTCCCTTCCCGTAGGCGAAGCATGGCGTTCCCTTTTAAAAGAACGTTCGCTTTATATGGACAGAACCGATGCAGATGCTGCGGAAATCAAAAGCCTATGCCCTACCTCCTACACCTATTCACTACCAAACAACGAAGGCTATCTCTTTTATTCAATACAAGATGGCACCTTTTTTGCGGAGGAATTTTTATGTAAGGATGAAGAAGCTTGTCAGAAGCTTATCGGCTTTATATATGCACACCGCGCGCATTGTGCTTCTTTTTGCATCCGCACAACCGCAGATGGCTTTTTGCGGCAAGTTTTATGTGAAAAAACAATTACAGAAACGAGATATCCGCATGCTGTAGCACATCGGCTTTCCGATGATGTGCCTCATGTACGCGATATATTCTCATCTTATATAAATAT
>JAZNLF010000194.1:0-9177 GCA_045578945.1 Clostridia bacterium
ACGTGTTGGAAAATATGTGTGATCTAAAGATATGGAAACAGGATAGGAGTATCCTTCATTTTGTATTTCTGCCATGGCTGCCTTTTGCAGCATGGCTTGATTTTCTGTAAAGACTAAGCGTGCATCCGAAGGAGATTTACAACTTTTAAAAAGATCGCGACTTTCTGCTAAAAGCCTGTCGCGCACGCGTAGTTTCAGCGCCTGATCCTCTTTTGAATCACTGTTTGCGAGAACATGCAACCGCAAAACATTCTGCGATATATCGGCTTGTACTGCATTCGAATATAAAGAAAGGCTTAGTGTTATAATAAAACCCATACAAAGCGCAATCATGATTTTTTTCATACAATTCACCTCAATGAGAAGTATTCACTTCTGTTTGGGGAATTATACAAAAATAACATCTTTTTTAAAAAATTGAAGATACGGGATTGGTAATATGGGTATGCACAGGAAATTTTGCAAAGATTTCTCGGGCTGTTTGTGCTTTCTCGTAGGAACGAAAAATACCATATACAACAGAGCCGCTTCCTGTCATTAAAACGCCGGTTGCACCATTTTGACGCAAAATAGACTTGTAATTCTCAATTTCAGGTCTGTCGGTAAAGTGTTCTAAAACATTGTAAAGCCGTACACAAACACCATTAAGGTCACGATTATGCAGCGCATTTACAAGGCCGCGCGTGTCAGGATGATATGCGATTTCTTTCATAGAGACACGTGAAAAAAGCTTTTTTGTACTTTGTGAAAATCGGGGTTTTACAAGTAAAATATAGCAATGTGGCAACGCAGGAAGGGGAGATAATATTTCGCCAAGACCTTCTGCAAGACATGTGCCGCCCGTCATACAAAATGGAACATCGGCACCACACATAAGACCAAGCTCTTTTAGTCGGTCAAATGGAATGGGAAAGCCGTGTATTTTATTAAGTCCCATTAAAACAGCTGCAGCATCTGCGCTGCCGCCACCCATACCGCCACCGACAGGAATGCGTTTTCGGATATGTATGGAAACGCCGCCATTGGAACCAATTTCATCCATAAAAAGTTTAGCCGCGCGCCATGCGATGTTTCTGTCATCGCGCGGTAAAAACTTAAGATCACAATAAACGCTTATATCACGCGCACGGCGTAAGGTGATCTCATCAGCGAGCTTTATGGATTGCATAATGGTACAAAGGTTATGGTATCCATCCTCGCGTTTGCCGACAATATCAAGGGATAAGTTTATTTTTGCGTGTGCACTTAATGTAATCATGCTCCATACGCCTCAAGAGTTTGTTTTAGATATTGCAAGAAATCAGCGCCAATATCATTACGTGAAAGAGCATATTCCACAGTTGCTTCCAAAAAGCCGATTTTACTACCAACATCGTAGCGTTTTCCTTGGAAGGTATAACAATACATCGGTTGCATTTTGGCTAAGGTGCGCAGAGCATCTGTAAGCTGAATTTCGCCACCTGCACCCGGACGTGTGTTTTCTAAAATTGTAAAAATTTCAGGTGTAATAATATATCTGCCTAAAACTGCAATGTTACTGGGTGCTTCGGATAGGGAAGGCTTTTCAACCATATCCAACACGCGATAAATATTTTCCTGCAGAAATTCTGCATCAACAATTCCATATTTTGACACATTTTCATCTGCAACCTCTTGCACACCTAAAATACTGGATCCATATGTCTCGAATACGTCCATCATTTGGCGAAGACAAGGCTTTTCAGCGCGCACAATATCGTCACCAAGTAAGACTGCAAATGGTTCATTGCCGACAAAGGACTTTGCATAATAAATTGCATTACCAAGCCCCAGCGCTTGTTTTTGACGCACATAATGAATGTTCGCAAGAGAAGAAATGTATTCAAGCCCTTCGATGTAGTCTGTTTTTCCGGCGCGTAAAAGCTCGTTTTCAAGCTCGTAGGATTTGTCAAAATGGTCTTCAATTGCGCGTTTGCCACGCCCCGTGATAATCAAAATATCCTCAATGCCAGAGCTTGCTGCCTCCTCAATAATATACTGCAGTGTAGGCGTGTCAACAATAGGGAGCATCTCCTTCGGAACTGCCTTTGTAGCGGGTAAAAAACGTGTGCCGAGTCCTGCGGCGGGGATAACTGCTTTTGTAATTTTCATTTTAAATCATCCTTTCTCCAATTTTCAAGCGACGCGGTAAGCGCCGTAAACATACGTTCTTTAAGACCGCGGTTCTCGCGACTTAAAGAAGCAAGAAGTTCTTTTGCGTATTGTCTTTTTGTGTAGCCGTTTGCAGGGCACGGATTATGAATTACCGTAGCGCCGCTGCGATTTATAAAACCAATTACATCTTGCTCATTCATATAAATCATGGGACGAATAAGATGTAATTTTTTTCGATCTAAATATGTAACAGGACTAAAAGAATGGATTCTTCCTTCATAAAAAAGTGATAATATAAAAGTTTCTAAAACATCGTCATTGTGGTGCCCAAGTGCAACCTTGTTGCATCCGTTTTCGAGTGCGGCATCGTGCAATGCGCCGCGCCGAAGCTTTGCACAAAGAGAACATGGGTTTTTCTCCTTACGAATATCAAACAAAATTTCTGCAATGTTCGTATCTTGCACTAAAAGCTCCATACCAGCATCCTTAAAATATGCCTTTAGTGGAGAGAAATCCATATCAGCAAATCCCATGGCAAGTGTAATCGGCACAATTTTAAATTTTTTCGGATAAAATCGACGGAGCGCTGCGAGTGCAAGCGCAAGCGTAACACTATCTTTGCCGCCGGATACACCAATTGCGATGCGATCGCCATCTTCAATCATATGATAATCGTCCACCGCACGGCGAACAAAGCTGAGTACTTTTTGCATTAACCTTCCTCCAACATTGCCAAGAATGTATTCTCATCTAAAATTGTAATGCCGAGACTTTCTGCCTTTTCAAGCTTTGAGCCTGCTTCATGGCCTGCAAGCACAAAATCCGTCTTTTTAGAAACACTGCCCGAAACGCGGCCGCCTGCTGATTCGATTTTTTTTGTAGCCTCAGCGCGTGTTAAATTTGGGAGTGTGCCCGTCAATACGAATGTTTTTCCCGAAAGTCTTGTGTCGTCACTCTTTGCGGAAGACGTAAAGGTAAGGCCGTGTGCACGAAGTGATTCAATCATGGACTTTATCTGTTCATCTTTAAAATAGGAGGTGACGCTCTGCGCAATTTTTGCGCCAATTTCATGCACATCACTTATTTCGGATTCCGATGCATCCATCAAAGCATCCAAAGAGCCAAAATGACGTGCAAGGAGCATAGCAGCACGCTTGCCTACATGGCGGATACCAAGCGCATACAAAAGTGCTTCAAGCGGACGAGTCTTCGAGCGCGTTATCGCTCCAATCAAATTATCTGCACTTTTTTCACCATAGCCATCCAAAACAGAAAGATTAGATGCTTCTAAAGTGTATAAATCAGATACATTTGTAATTAAGCTTTCCTCTAAGAGACGTTCTACAAGTGCAGGACCTAAACCTTCTATGTCCATAGCATCACGCGAGGCAAAATGAATAATACCACGCGCACGTTGTGCGGCACATCGGTCACCCACACAATGGTATGCGGCCTCATTCTCAGCACGCACAAGCGGAGAGCCACAAACAGGACAAAAATCGGGCATTTCGAAAATACGTTCGTTGCCGATTCTTTTTTTAGGTAGTGCACAAACGACGGCAGGAATAATATCACCTGCTTTTTCAATTAAAACACGGTCACCAATGCGTACATCTTTCTCACGAATAAAATCTATATTATGGAGTGTGGCACGCGAAACAGTAGATCCTGCAATTCGTACCGGCTCTAAAACTGCATTTGGTGTAGCAGCGCCCGTGCGTCCGATTTGAATGACAATATCAAGAAGCGTGGTTTCCTTCTGCTCGGGCGGAAACTTATATGCGGTTGCCCAACGCGGAAACTTGAACGTACTTCCCATAAGGTCACGTGCCGCAATGGAATTTAGTTTTATGACTGCGCCGTCAATCTCATAGGGCAATGTGTCACGCGCGTTGCCAATGGCAGAAATGGCGTGAATAACATCTTCAATATTGTCCATAACTGGAACAGAATCAACGACTTTAAAACCAAGTGCACGAAGTTTATTCAGTCCTTCACTGTGTGTATCATACGCCATACCCTCTGCACGCTGGATGTTAAAAACATAAATGTCAAGCTTTCGTGCGGCGGCAATCTTCGGATCCAGCTGACGTAGTGATCCTGCTGCTGCATTACGTGGATTGGCAAAAAGCGGTGCGCCACTAAGCTCTCGCTCCTCGTTTAACATCAAGAAGGATTTTTTAGACATAAATACTTCGCCACGTACCTCTAAATATGGGATAGGCTCTGTAAGACGAAGAGGAATGGACCCGATCGTTTTTAAGTTTTGCGTCACATCCTCACCGCGCACACCATCCCCGCGTGTGGAACCGCGAAAAAATATGCCGTCTTTATATTCCAAAGAAACAGAAAGACCATCAATTTTCGGTTCAACTGTATAGACGGGAGAATCTATAGATTCTCGAATTCGCGTATCAAATGTATAGAGGTCCTCATAGGAAAAAACGTCATTTAAGCTCTCCATCGGGACATCATGCAAAACTGTTTCAAAGCCTTCCAGCACCATGCCGCCCACGCGCTGGGTAGGGGAGTCAGGCGTAATTAAAGAAGGGTCCGCCGCCTCCATTGCCTTTAACTTTTGCATGAGCATGTCAAAATCATAATCGCTGATTTCTGGCGCATCTTTCACATAATATAAAAAACTATGATGTTCAATTTCTTTTCTGAGCGCATGAATATCCATATATACACCTCACAACTATATTTTACTAAAAAAACTGAAATATGTAAAGAGGAATTTGTTTTTTTGTCTTGAAAATCACAAAATAATTTGGTATACTAATAAAAAATTACACGCGGAGGCAAAAAATGGCATTTCACATTGTTTTAGTTGAGCCGGAAATCCCACAGAATACAGGGAATATTGCACGAACTTGTGCTGCAACAGGCACAAAGCTGCATATAGTAAAGCCGATGGGATTTTCTATAGATGATAAAAAATTAAAGCGTGCAGGCCTTGACTACTGGCATCTTTTGGGCGTGCAGTACTATGAAAATTTTGATGATTTTATGCAGAAAAACGAAGGTGCACGACTTTTTTTGGCATCGACGAAGGCACCAAGACGTCATAGTGATATTTCTTATCAAGACGGCGACTTTTTAGTGTTCGGGAAAGAAACAAAAGGTCTTCCCGAGGATTTAATTCAAAGGCACCTTGATCATGCAGTTCGAATCCCGATGATAGAAGAAGCACGAAGCCTCAATCTATCCAATTCAGTAGCAATAATGCTTTATGAGGCACTTCGTCAGACAGATTATGAAAACCTAAAAACAGCGGGGATTTTTGCAGGAAAATAATAGAAAGAACCGACGCTATTCGTTAGATTTTTGCCTAACATTTAGCGTCGGTTCAATGTATTATCCCTATTTTTAAATTTAAGATTCTGATTTTTTCTCTCTTGTCATCAAAGTGCTGACTGCGTCAGCAGGAGAGGCACCCTCAAAAAGCACGCTGTATGCAGCCTCTGTAATGGGCATATCCACATTATATTTTTTAGAAAGTGCATATGCAGCCTTTGCGGCATAGTAGCCTTCCACAACCATGTGGACTTCTGAAATTGCATCTTCAGTCGTTTTCCCCTGCCCGATTAAAATACCTGCACGACGATTTCTGCTATGCATACTGGTGCATGTTACAATCAAATCACCAATACCGGAAAGTCCTGAAAACGTGGAGGCATCCGCACCCATGGCAACGCCAAGGCGCGTCATTTCAGATAAACCACGCGTCATCAAAGCTGCTTTGGTATTATCGCCAAGACCAAGACCATCCATAATTCCCGCACAAAGCGCAATTACATTTTTAAGTGCTGCGCCAAGTTCAACACCGATTGTGTCAGTTGTAGTATACACGCGGAAGGTAGGCGCCATCATCGTATCCTGTACAATTTTTGCGGCATATGCATCTTGGGATGCTGCAACAACTGCCGTTGGTATTTTTTTGCCGACTTCTTCTGCGTGAGAAGGACCACTTACTACAACTACGGGGTTGGAGGGACAAGTGCGCGTTAAAACTTCACTAAATCGTTCCAATGTGTTCTCGGAAAGACCTTTTGTAAGGTTTACAATGATGGCATCCGAAGAAAGATATGACGAGAATGCTTTCGCGGTGCTTTCCAGCGCTTTGGATGGGGTAGCAACCACAACCATTTGAGCGCCTTTCACAGCTGAAATATCATCTGTAAAAGTAATGCTTTCCGATAATTTTATGCCAGGAAGAAACTCTTTGTTTTCGTGATGCAACAATAGTGCATCACTTTCTTCTTTTTTCCAAGACCAAAGTGTCACTTTATGTCCATTGTCACAAAGAAGTGCCGCGATAGCGGTACCCCAGCCGCCGGAGCCAATTACAACTATTTTCATTTTCCAAGCTTCCTTTCCGTACCGCGAATTAGGCGGCTAATATTTGCATGATGACGAATGACCGCCAGCGAAACAACCAGTACAACAAAAATTATAAAATATACGTCCTGTTCGCGCAGGATAGAGAGAATACCAAAAAGTAATGCACCCAAAATAGAACCGAGAGAAACATAGCGCGAAACAGCAATGATGATAATTGCAGCTACAAGCGCAATACATGCCTCAATTGGTGCAATCATACACATAACTGCAAATGATGTTACAATGCCTTTTCCGCCGCGAAACGAAAAGTAAAGGGGGAAATTGTGTCCTAATATTGCAGCAAAACCGCTAGCGTATTCACAGTATGTATCACCAAACATGCGTGCTAAGAGCACAGCAACAATACCTTTTAAAATATCAATAATCACTACAAAGATTGCTGCGCGTTTCCCAAAGGTGCGCAATGTATTTGTAGCACCGGCATTTCCGCTGCCGACAGTTCGTATGTCACGCCCTTTTAATCGCGAGTAAATTACAGAGGCATTGATACTGCCTAAGAGATATCCTATAATTGCACTTAAAATATATTGCATATATTACACACAACCTTTCAATTACGACTGGTTATCGTTTCTTTGTCTGATGATAAAGCGAACAGGTGTACCTGTAAGACCAAACGTTTCACGAATGCGATTTTCTATATATCGAATATACGAAAAATGTGCAAGTTCGCGGTCATTTACAAAAAGTACAAACGTGGGTGGCTTAATGCCGCCTTGTGTCGCGTAAAATATTTTCAAGCGCTTCCCTTTATCGGAAGGGGGCTGTACCTTTTCGACAGCATCTGTAATGACTTCATTTAGCATACCTGTTGTAATACGCATACAGTTTTGCGAGAACACATTTTGAATAAGCGGAAAAAGCTTCTCTGTGCGTTGACCTGTTTTGGCAGATATAAACAAAATGGGTGCATAGGTCATAAAGCTTAAAATGTCATATACATTGTTTTGGAAGTTTTGCATGGTTTTGGTGTCTTTTTCGATTAAATCCCACTTATTCACAGCAATAATACATGCTTTTCCTGCTTCATGCACATAGCCTCCGATTTTGGCATCCTGCTCGCTGATGCCATCATTTGCATCAATCATAAGTATGGCCACGTCGCATCTTTCGACTGCGGCAAGGGAGCGCATTACACTATATCGCTCGATGGTGTCATCCACTTTGCTTTTCCTGCGCATACCTGCTGTGTCTATCAGTGTGAATCGTTGTCCGTCGCGCTCTACATGGCTATCAATTGCATCACGCGTCGTTCCTGGAATATTACTGACAATCATGCGGTTTTCACCAAGAATATGATTGACAAGTGAGCTTTTCCCGGCATTTGGTTTTCCAACGATGGCAACATGAATGGTGTCGGTTTCATCGTTTAATTCTTCTGCACGTGGGAAAAGGTTGATGGCTGCCTCTAAAACATCTCCAACGCCCATGCCGTGCACGGATGAAACAGGGTAGGGGTCACCAAGACCTAACGCGTAAAACTCATACACACCTACAGGCGTTTCGCCCGGTGCATCTGCCTTGTTTACGACTAAAAGAACCGGTTTTCCGGATTTTTGAAGCATGGATGCAATATCTGCATCATTTGCAGTTACACCCTCATGGAGATTCGTTACAAATAAAATAACATCCGCAGAATCAATGGCGAGCTGTGCTTGCAGACGCATTTCCTGCAAAATGATGTCTTTACCTGCGGGTTCAATACCGCCCGTATCGATTACGGAGAAGGTGTGACCAAACCATTCTGCATCTGCATAAATTCTGTCACGTGTTATACCGGGGGTGTCCTCGACGATTGAAAGACGTTGCCCGATGATTTTATTAAATAAAGTGGATTTGCCGACATTTGGGCGGCCCACCACAGCAATAATCGGTTTTGCCATACTATACTTCCTTTCTGAGTTTATCCCACAAATCATATCCGTCGCATTTTACGGCATAAATCGGCACATGCAGTGTCTTGGAAAGCTGTGAAACAGTCATATCATCTAAGAATACATCCGTGCTGTCACGAAGCATTACATCAGGGATATATGCCGCATCCCCAAGCGGTATATTCGAGAGCTGCGCTTTAATATCCTGCCCTGTAATAAGACCTGCCACCGTGATTTTTTCGCCAAAGAAATGGTTTGTTATGGCGTGTACATTTATAGATAACATTGGGTACTGTTGCATAACTTCGCTCGCAAGACGTGATAAAAGGGGATAGGCTGCTTTGCCTGTTATAATCGAAATATTTCGTTTACTTACATCTTTATGTTGGCACATGGCATCTCGAAATTCCGTTTCCAAACTTCGCAGGAGCCCTACGCCGTTTTCAATTTGCGGATATCCGTCATATGCATCCTCTTCCGGGATTTCTCTTCCTGCTAACAAATAGAATTCATCTGCTGCATAGACAAAGCGTGTCCCTAATTCTTGTAAGAGTTTTTCTTGCCACGTATCAATCTGCTTTAAAAGAGATGTGGCACTTTCTTTGTCAAATGGGGTGAGGGGATATAATCCGTTTCGATATTTTGTTATTCCGACAGGCACAACGGAGACGCTTGTTAAATAAGGACTGTATTTTTTTAAATTTTCTATTGTTTTGTCAAGGACTTGGCCATCATTCATATCCCGAACGAGGACGACTTGTCCGTT
>JAZNLF010000195.1:0-5642 GCA_045578945.1 Clostridia bacterium
TGCTCTGTTGCTCCTTTTCCCCTTAAAGTCTTGCGACTTTCGGGGACCCCGGAAAGTCCACCGGGACTTTTTGGGGAGAGGAAAAGCAAGGGAACGAGCGATGCTTTAGCGAGAGCTAAAACAGAGCGGAGTGGACTTTGCTTTGACGATGTACGCCGTCGGGTTTTCCAAAGCTTACGCTTTGGCTCAGTTTGCTCGTTCTGAAACATTTTTTCCTATCCCCACTGAAAAAGGAGCTGTATTATTTTACAGCTCCTTTTCTTTAACACCAACATCTGCACCATGGACAACAAAGATTTGCAAGGCAAAGCCCCGTGCAGCATTTGGACCAATCCGTCATCCCGACCGAGAAACCGCCGTTTTGCCGATACGTTTGCCCCGCATACTGCATCTCGTTCCACACGCGGCGGTATTCGGGGTTGTTCGGCTCCATCTCCACCGCCTTCCCCATATGTCCCATCGCTTCCATCGTATGTCCCATACCGCGATGTGCCATGGCGCTTACATAGTACCATCTTGCATCTTTTAGCGCCGCATCCACAGAATTTAAAATCTGTACCGCCGCCGCGTACTGACCGCTGTTTACCGCGCGCACAGCGCCCGCTATGGTGGGACTGTCCGTCGATAGCGGTTGTATATGCTGCATCGTGTAAAAGCCGCGAAATAAATCTTCAAAATCAAAGCCGCCGAAATTGCCGTATCCGCCATACTGCCCATATCCGCCGCCCGTCTGATACGTACCGCCGCCATACGTATTTTGCCCCTGGGCACGGCGATACTTTTCAGGATTTGTCAGCATATCGTACGCTTCGTTGACCTCGTTCATCTTCTCCGTTGCAGTCGCATCCCCGGGGTTTAGGTCGGGGTGGTACTGCTTCACCTTTTTTCTGTATGCTTTTTTTATTTCATCGGGCGTTGCATTTTGAGAAACGCCCAAAACCTCATAAGGATTGCGTATCATCTGTCTCCCCTTTTCCCGAGCCCATATTTTTGCCAAACGCCCTTGTAGAGAATGTTTCTTATAAGCTCTATATCCTGCACAAACGGCATTTTCTCAAAAACAGCGGCTGCCCTGCCAATAAAAAACGTAAGGGTATCTTCCATCTCCGTCGGTGTTTTTTCAAGTAACAACAAAGGATTATAACGTCCCCGTTTTTTATCTTTTTCATAATCCAGCACAGCGTCCATACTATAAATAAACTGCCCGAGTGCCATCCCAAACTGCCGCATCGGCTTTTCCCATGCGTCCGCCTTATAGGCAAATATCTCGCCCATCACCGCGCCGAACGCGTCCGCCGCGTGGGTGGGACTTTCCTTCTTTTTCTCCGCCGCATAAAGAAGCGAAAGCGCTTCTTCGATACGCCGCGCCTTTTCGGGATACGTCTCTTCGGCTTTCCGAAATGCCTTGTTTGTGGCTGCCGCATAAAGGCGCATCGGAATATGCCTGTCATCCTGCCAGTCATCCATACACTTATGATGTACCAAAAGCGCCGTCATACATGCGGCATAGCTGACGGCATGATTTTTTATATATGGCCGCTTCTTTTTCGGATGTGCCGCGCAGCGGCGCGTTTTCTCTTCCTCTTCCTCCTCATAAAAGGCGGAGAGGAAAAGCGCTAAAAAGGTCATATCATACGTAAGCCCAAGGCGCATGCATTGGCCGCATTCCTGCCCGAGTGCCATGCAAAGGCCGCAATACATTTTCTCAAACCGCGCTGCATCTTCCGGTGAAAGAGATTCTCTTTGCGGCATAATAAGTCCGAACATTGTTATGTCCTCCGAATCCGCTTTGCGCCGCAAAACGGACAACTGATTTCAATTTTACCCTTCCCTTTCGGCACACGCAATGTTTTGCCGCATTTGCAGGTGAAATAGCGATGTGTTTTTCTGTCACGCCATCTTGCCTTCCATACGGACCTCATGCCGCGCATCTTTTGGCACGCCTTTTCATACTTTTGCAGCTCCTGCATTCTCTTTCCGATATTTCTCGAAAAACAACGATAAATGGCGAAAACTGCCGCCGCTGTATATAAAATCGAGGCTATACGCACTTTCCCGAGTGCGGAAATAAGCCACAAGAGAAGTGCGGCATAGTATAAATGCATCGAAAGCTTATCCATGCCGTATCGGCCGCGCATAAATGCCGAAAATTTCCATCTGAGTTGTTCTAAAAATCGCATAATCCACCTCTATTATATTTTCCTGACATTTTATCATAAATTTATGTCCAAACTATTTACAAACTAAAAACTTTCTGCCTTTTGCGTTGTAATCATTTTTTAATATTTTTGCAACGAAAAGTGCTTGCAATTTTCGCCGCAAAGGCGTATACTATACTTAAATCCAAAAAGGCGGTGACACTATGCAAACAAACGACCATACCATGAAATTCAATATCGAAACAGATCAGGCACAAAAGATTCGGAATATCCTGACTACGGTTTATGCTGCTTTAGAGGAAAAAGGGTATAATCCGATAAGTCAACTGGTCGGCTACCTTTTGTCGGACGACCCGACGTATATCACCGGCCATAATAACGCCCGCAGCTTAATTAACCACGCGGAACGTGACGAAATTCTTGAAATTCTCCTCCGCCATTATCTGGGGCTGGATGCCTAAACCTCAGTTCTTTTCCCCGCACCACGCTGCAATCGGGCATACATCACATTTTGGTCTTTGTGCGCGGCAGATTTCTCTGCCGTGCATAACGAGCTGATGGCAAAATTTCGTCTGATATTCCTTCGGCACACACTTCAGAAGGTCAAGCTCCACTTTTTCGGGGCTTTTTTCTTTTGTAAGCCCAAGCCGCCTTGCAATCCGCCCCGCATGCGTATCCACAACAACGGAAGGCTTGCCGAATACATCGCCCAAAATTAAATTTGCGGTTTTTCGCCCCACGCCCGGCAGCTTTAAAAGTTCCTCCATCGTATCGGGCACCTCGCCACCATAATCGCGCACGAGTACCGCACCGCAAGCCTTTAAATTTCTGGCTTTATTTCTGAAAAATCCCGTCGCATGAATCATCTCTTCCAAATCCGCAATATCCGCCTCGGCAAAGCTTTTCGGATCTGGATACTTTGCAAAGAGCGCAGGCGTGACTAAATTTACGCGCGCATCGGTACATTGGGCAGCCAGCTGTGTTGCCACCAAAAGATGAAACGGGTTTTCATAGGACAGCGTACACGTGGCATCCTTATAAATTTCTTCAAATACAGCGCGAATATGCGCCACCTTTTCTTGTTTTTTCATTTTGTAAGCTCCTTTTTTTATATTTTATCATAAAGTGCTTGCAAAAGCAACAAATATACGATATAATTAAATGGAATATTTTTAGGGAGGTTTTTACACCATGTACAGTACAAATGAAATCAGAAGCTTTGACCCTGCCGTGGCAGACGCCATTGAAGCTGAGGTCAATCGCCAACGCAATAAAATTGAATTGATTGCTTCGGAAAACTTTGTTTCCAATGCAGTAATCGAGGCACTCGGTACCCCGCTTACCAATAAATACGCAGAAGGATATCCGGGTAAACGCTACTATGGCGGTTGTGAGCATGTGGACGTGGTGGAAACCCTGGCAAGAGAGCGTGCCTGCGAAATTTTCGGTGCAGACCATGCAAACGTACAGCCCCACTCGGGTGCACAGGCAAACCTTGCCACCTTCTTCGCCGTTTTGAATCCAGGTGACACTGTTTTGGGTATGAATCTTGCCCATGGCGGTCACTTAAGCCATGGCAGCCCCGTCAACATTTCGGGTAAATACTATAACATTGTCCCCTACGGCGTTACAGAGGATACCAATACCATTGACTACGAGGAAGTTCGCCGTCTTGCCATCGAGCACAAGCCGAAGCTTATCTTAGCGGGTGCAAGCGCTTATCCGCGCACCATTGACTTTGCAAAGTTTTCCGAAATTGCCAAAGAAGTCGGCGCATATTTTATGGTTGACATGGCGCACATTGCAGGTCTTGTTGCGGCAGGATTGCATCCGAATCCTGTTCCCTATGCAGATTTTGTTACCACAACCACACATAAAACACTGCGCGGCCCGCGCGGTGGTATGATTCTTTGTAAAGAAGAACATGCAAAGCTCATTGATAAGGCAATCTTCCCCGGCATCCAGGGCGGTCCCCTGATGCACGTTATCGCCGCAAAAGCCGTTTGCTTTAAAGAAGCACTTTTGCCTTCCTTTAAGGAATACCAGACACAGATTGTCAAAAATGCAGCCGCCATGGCACAAGCATTTTTGGATAATGGCATAAAGCTTGTATCGGGCGGCACGGATAACCACCTAATGCTTTTAGACCTTACAGACACACCCTTAAGCGGCAAAGAAGCTGAGCATCTTTTGGATGAGGTCGGTATCACCGCCAACAAAAATGCGATTCCCTTTGACACGAAGAGTCCGTTTATTACAAGCGGCGTTCGTATCGGTACGCCTGCTGTTACAAGCCGCGGCATGAAGGAAGATGACATGCGTGAAATCGCAACTTTGGTTTCCATGACACTTTCTGACTTTGATAAAAATGCCGACGAGGTGCGTGCACGCGTAGCTGCGCTCTGCAAAAAATACCCGCTTTACGCGTAAAATACAACGCGAATGAAAACGATGAAATCCTGCAACTTTATCTGTTGCAGGATTTTTTGATAACAAAGTAAAAAATTCTTGCTTTATCGCAAAATTTACGATATAATATAGATGAACTCAATATGAAAGGGGATTTCTCTATGAAGCTTATTCTTGCAATTGTAAATAACGACGACGGCAACAAGGTTCTCTCGCAGCTCAACGAAGCCGGTTTCAGCGTTACAAAGCTTGCCACCACAGGCGGGTTTTTGCGCGCCGGAAATATGACACTTCTTGTTGGTACGGAAGAGGAGCGCGTAGAGGAAGCTCTTGCAATCTTTAAAGAAAGATGTCATACAAGAAAGCATATCGTGACAACGCCCGTTTCCGCAGGCATTGCGGGCATGTATACACCCCAGCCCATGGAAATTGAAATTGGCGGCGCCACAATCTTTGTTGTGGATGTTGACAGGTTTGAAAAGGTTTGAAACTGTACGGTAAAGAAAAACAGCTTGCATATTTTTCCGCAGCGCTCCGAAATAACACAGTAGGGCATCTGTATGTTTTCGAGGGCGCTGTCGGTATGGGGAAAAAGACTTTGTGTGCACATCTTGCCGCAATGCTTTTGTGCGAGGGGGAATCTCCGCCCTGCGGCACTTGCAGCCATTGCAAAAAGGCATATAGCCATAACCATCCGGACATTATTACTGTTTGCGAAGAGGATGGGCGCGCGCTGACTGTGGAAACTGCGCGCAGCGTTGTAGCCGGTATGCATATAAAGCCTTTTTTGTCTACACGGAAGATTTATATAATTCCTGACGGGGAAACGCTGAGCCCCGCCGTTCAAAACACACTTTTAAAGGCGTTTGAGGAGCCGCCCCCGTATGTAACGATATTTTTAACCACCCTTAGTGCAGATGCCCTTTTAAAAACCGTTTTATCCCGCGCGATTCTCATGCCTATGCATGGCCTTTCCAAAGAAGCCATGACTTCGTTTTTGCGGGATACGTACCCAAATAGTGCGGCAAAAGCACCTCTTATCTCAGCGCTTGCAAACGGCAGCATCGGGCAAGC
>JAZNLF010000196.1:0-2290 GCA_045578945.1 Clostridia bacterium
AAATCACCACCTGTAAAATTTGCAAAATAAGCGTTGCAACTAGAGCTAACTTGCCAAAGCTTTTGATGTATTCCCTTAGTTCCTTTACTGTCGATATTTTTTCAAAAATCCCGCTTTTTACAAGATATCCTACACCCGCCGCTGCCCAGGTAGCTACACCGCCTGCATCGGGGGCAGATGCGATGTGTGCGGCAAAACCGTCTATTTCTGCCAAAAGGTCAGGATTTTGACGTAATTTCGTGCGCGTCAAAATGGTAGATGCCTCCTGCCGTGTGATAGGACGGCGGGGTTCAAACGTTGTGCTTGAAGTGCCGTTTACAACGCCCATGCCGTAAAGCATAACAACGTAAAGGTCTTCGGACGCGCTGCCAATATCCGAAAAAGGATTACTTGCGCTCATCTGCGGAAAAACACCGCTGTTTATCTGGCGGAAGCATTCTAAGGCGAGCATACAAAATTCTGCACGCGTAATGGGTTTATCCATCGTATAAGGAATCCCCGTGGCAGTGTAGGTTGCGGTAAGAGAGGGATTGATTTCTTCCGCATACGTCGGCATAGAGAAGAGCATAAGTGTGACTACGAAAAATGCGAAAATTCTTTTTTTCATAACGTACTACCTCCGAATTTTTACTTTTGTTTTCTATTTTAAAGCAAGCTCGCCGAGGTTTGCTGCTTTTAAATAGGCATCAATAAAGCCGTCAATATCGCCGTCCATCACCGCGCCAATATTACCCATTTCGTAATTGGTACGATGATCCTTAGCCATGCTGTATGGATGGAAAACGTATGAGCGAATCTGGCTGCCCCAGGCAATTTCCTTCTGTACGCCTTTGATATCCTCAATTTTTTCCTTTTGTTCCCGCTCTGCAATTTCTATAAGTTTGGATTTGAGCAT
Source organism: Clostridia bacterium (assembly GCA_045578945.1). Classification (GTDB taxonomy): domain Bacteria; phylum Bacillota; class Clostridia; order UMGS1883; family UMGS1540; genus JAQXGO01. The sequence continues at coordinate 896 of JAZNLF010000196.1, forward strand.
TTTCATAGCTGTTTCGCGGTTTTGATGCTGAGAACGCTCGTTTTGGCATGCAACCACAACGCCTGTGGGGATGTGCGTGATACGAATTGCAGAATCCGTTTTGTTAATGTGCTGACCACCTGCGCCGCTGGAGCGATATGTGTCTACACGAATATCATCGGGATTGATTTGTACGTCGATGTCATCATCAATTTCAGGCATAACCTCAAGAGATGCAAACGAAGTGTGGCGACGTCCCGAGGCGTCAAACGGGGAAATGCGTACCAGGCGATGTACGCCCTTTTCGCACTTTAAGTACCCGTAGGCGTTGAGCCCTTCAATTAAAATCGTGGCACTTTTAATGCCAGCTTCATCCCCTGCGAGAAAGTCGAGCGTTGAAACGGTAAAACCACGTCGCTCTGCAAAGCGCTGGTACATACGAAGGAGCATTTCTGCCCAATCCTGTGCCTCTGTACCGCCTGCACCCGCATGGAGTGTGATAATGGCGTTATTCTTATCGTACGGGCCGCTTAAAAGCGCATCCAGCCGCATCTTGTCAAGCGTTTTTCGAAGAACGGAGTAGGATTCCCGAATTTCATCAAACAGAGAATCGTCCTCTTCGCTGATTGCGAGGTCAACAAGCGTTACTGCATCCTCCCATTGTGACTTTAAATTATGGAAAGCCTGTATTTTATTGCGAAGCCCTTTGATTTTCTGCAAAACCTTCTGCGAGGCTTCCATATCGTTATAAAAATCGGGGGCAGCAGATAAAGCTTCCAGCTTTTCCGCCTCTTCTGTATCGCGGATAATGCCAAGTGCCTCATAAAGCGCTTGGATTTCCTTTTCCATGGCGGCAAGGTCTAATCGAAACTGTTCGTATTCAAGCATTTTTATTCAATCCTCTCTGTAACATTGGCCGCAGCACTTTTTATATTTCTTGCCGCTGCCGCAGGGGCAGGGGTCATTTCGCCCGACCTTTTTATCTTTTTTCACGGTTTTGGAACCGATTTCACTTCCTGCATTTGTAGCGGTGGGTGTGGCAACCTGTGTACGCGTAATCTGGCGATTTAACGTTGCGTGCAGGACGTATTTTATCGTATCCTCGCGGATATTCTGTATCATTTCTTCAAACATGTCATAGCCGACAATTTTGTATTCCGTAACGGGATCGTGCTGGCCATACGCGCGAAGGGCAATGCCCTGGCGCAGCTGATCCATATCGTCGATATGTGCCATCCAGCGTGTATCTACGGCACGAAGAAGAACAACACGTTCCAGTTCACGCATAGCCTCTGTGCCGAATTCTGCCTCTTTTGCCTCATAAAGCGCCATGGCGTGCTGCAAAAGCTTTTCGGAAAGCGCAGGCTTTTCCATGGACTCTATATCGGTTTTGGAAAGAGCGATGGGAGAAAAAAT
>JAZNLF010000197.1:0-2074 GCA_045578945.1 Clostridia bacterium
CGTTCGCGCAGAGGGAATCGCGGCGGATTTGGAAAAGATAACTGCCAAGGATGTTTATGAAGCCTATAAAACGATGCGAGACAGCGCGCAGATTGATATTTTTGTTGCAGGCACATTCTCTGCAGAAGGAATTATGAAAAAAGCAGAAAAGATGGCGGATGCTTTTGGACCGAGACCGATAAAAGAGATTAAAACCGAGAGACGTTCTGCGCCCCGACAGGTGCGCTATGTGCGGGATAAGGAGCCTGTGCAGCAGGGAAAGCTCGTTATTGGGTATCGCACAAATGTAGAGCCGACAGAGGATGCGTACTATGCGCTTATGGTGTATAATGGTGTGTTCGGCGGCAGCACAAGCTCAAAGCTTTTTAATGAAGTTCGGGAAAAGAGAAGTCTTTGTTATTATGCATCGTCGGGATTGGAACGCGTCAAAGGCCTCCTGTTTGCACAAAGCGGCATTGAATTTTCAAATTATGATGTTACGCTTGAGGCGATTGAGGAGCAATCGGCTGATATTTTGGCAGGAAAGGTAACGGAAACAGAGCTTGCGGGCGCGAAAAACGCAATTCAAAACAGACTGCGCTCCTATAAGGATTCTCCCTCGCTCACAGTGCGCTATTATTTAAATCAGCTTCCGCTCGGCAAATTTATGGAAATAGATACTGTAATTGAGAAAATTTCGAATGTAACTTTGGAGGATGTACGCGAGGTTGCCTCTAAAATTCAAATGGATACGGTTTACTTTTTAGACGGAGAGGGAGGGGATAAGGCATGAAAACTTACGAAACAATAGGCGAAACGATGGAGAGCTTTGTGCATGAAAGCGGCTTGCCTGTTTATATACTGAAAAAGAAAGGCTTTGGCAAAAGCTACGCACTTTTTGCAACGAAATTTGGTTCCGTACACAATAGTTTTGTCGCAGACAATGTAAAAATCAAGGTGCCCGATGGTATTGCACATTTTTTGGAGCATAAGCTTTTTGAAGAGGAGGAAGGAAACGTTTTTGAAAAGTTTTCAGCACTCGGCGCATCCGCCAATGCCTACACCTCCTTTGATATGACGGGATACCTTTTCTCTGCAACAGACCATTTTTACGAAGCACTCGATGTATTGCTCCGCTTTGTGCAAAACCCGTATTTTACGGAGGAAAACGTGGAAAAGGAAAAGGGGATTATCGGGCAGGAAATAGACATGTATCGTGATGACCCCGCATGGCGTTGCTTTTTCGGCATGATAGAATGTATGTATAAGGAGCATCCTGTTCGCTACGATATTGCAGGGAGCGTTGCATCCATCGCAAAGATTGATAAAACACTTTTGTATCAATGCTACAATGCGTTCTACGCCCCGAACAACATGGTGCTTTTTGTGGCGGGAGATTTGGAAGAAGACAAGGTACGAAAGATTGTAGACGATGCCATAAAGACAACGCGTACGCCCGAGGTTTCCTTTGCTTTACCCGAAGAACCGCACGAAGTTGTAAAATCGGAATGTGAAGCACATTTTATGGTTTCAAAACCGATGTTTACGCTTGGCTTTAAGGAAGTTCCCATGGATAATCCCATTTACGCGGATGCGGTATACGCAGTTTTGGGTGCGCTTTTGTTTGGGAAGAGCATGCCGCTTTATAAAAAGCTTTATGACGCAAAGCTTGTCGGCGATTCCTACGATTACGGCTATACGGCAGGCACGGGATATGCTTTTATGCAGCTTGAAGGAGAGTCGGACGATCCGCGAAGCGTGCGGGAAGCTGTACTCCAAGAGATTGCGGATAAAAGAAAAAATGGGATCGGAGAGGCGGAATTTCAGAGAATCAAACGCAGCATAGAAGGCAAGGCACTTCGTGCGCTGGATGATGTGGAAGGGACAGGCAACAGCTTTGTGCCGGCTTATTTCAGAGGCGGCGATTGGCTGACCTATTGCGATACTGTACGCGCGTTACGCCTTGAAGATGTCATGGCTGTCCTGCAAAATGGGTTGGAAGAAGAAAAGGCGGTATTGTCTATGGTATTGCCGAAGGAAAGGGGATAATTTTATGCACAAGGTTGGATTTCCCGGACTTGGACTTATGTTTTCA
>JAZNLF010000198.1:0-6394 GCA_045578945.1 Clostridia bacterium
CGCGCGCACCACGCCCGAAACGGATGTTTGCGGAATTGTAAGCGAAATCATTGCAACAGTAAAAAAAGAGGGCGACCGCGCCTTATATACATATTGCAAAAAATTTGATAAGGCAGAGCTTGCAGCGCTTGAGGTCACAAAAGAAGAAATAGATAAGGCAATGGCGGCTGTGGAGCCACGCTTTTTAGAGGTTTTGGAAAAAGCTGCAAAAAATATTTATGCATTTCATGAAAAACAAAAGCGTACAAGCTTTATTTTAAACGAGTCAAATGGTGTCATCACGGGGCAAAAGATTATCCCGATAGATAAAGCAGGTATCTATGTGCCGGGGGGCACGGCTTCCTATCCGTCTACAGTTTTGATGGATTCCATTCCCGCCAAAATTGCAGGCTGCAAAGAAATTATCATGGTATCACCCCCGAATGAAAAAGGGGAGATAGCACCCGTTATTTTGGCGGCGGCAAAGATTGCAGGCGTAGACCGTATTTTCAAGGTGGGCGGCGCGCAGGCCATTGCGGCACTTGCGTACGGGACGGAGAGTATTCCGCGTGTAGACAAAATTGTCGGCCCGGGAAACGCCTTTGTTGCAGAGGCGAAAAAACAAGTGTATGGTGACGTGTCTATTGACATGATTGCAGGGCCGAGCGAAATTTTAATTATTGCAGATGAAAAGAGTAATCCCGCACATGTTGCGGCAGATATGCTGTCGCAGGCGGAACATGATAAAATGGCAAGCGCAGTACTGATTACAACGAGTGCATCCATGGCAGAGGCGGTACAAAAGGAACTGGAGGTACAGATTCCGCGCCTTTCTCGCAGCGAGATTGCACGTGCATCTATAGATAAAAACGGAAAAATTATTGTGGTGGATACGATTGAAAAGGCAATCGAAGTATCAAATGATTTGGCGCCCGAGCATCTTGAGGTATGCGTCGAAAATCCGTTTGATTTTCTTGACCGAATACGCCACGCAGGCTCAGTCTTTTTAGGCAGAAATTGCCCCGAGGCACTCGGTGACTATATGGCAGGGCCGAATCACACATTGCCGACAAGCGGCTCGGCACGTTTTTCAAGTCCGCTTTCCGTCGATGATTTTGTAAAAAAGATGCAGTATACGTATTACACCAAAGATGCGTTGTCTGCCATCGGGAATGATATTATATATTTTGCTGAAAAGGAAGGACTCGGCGCACATGCAGAAAGCGTACGTGTCCGTACGGAGGAGGAAATATGACCGCCTTTATACGTCCGAAATTCAAATCGCTTTCCCCTTATACACCGGGAGAACAGCCGAAGGAACAGGACTTTATAAAACTCAATACCAACGAATCACCATTTCCTCCATCGGAAAAGGCCGTGCAGTATGCGTCTCGCGCAGCGGAAAAGCTTGCACTTTATCCCGACCCTACGTATAAGGAACTGACAGAGAAGGTGGCAGAAACGCTTGGCGTTTCGCCCGACGAGGTGCTTTTGACAAACGGCTCGGATGAGATTTTGCTTTTCGCCACTATGGCGTATTGCGATGCGGATACACCCGCCGTTTTTCCTGACATTACGTACGGCTTTTATAAGGTTTTTGCAAATCTTGTGGGTGTTAAGACAAAGATTTTGCCGCTTTGTGCAGATTTCTCCATCCGGCCGCAGGATTACTATAATGTAGGCGGCACAATCTTTTTGGCAAACCCGAATGCACCGACGGGACAGCGCCTTGGCATACAGGAAATTGAGGAAATTGTAAAGCAAAATCCTGATAATATGGTGATTGTGGATGAAGCGTATGTAGACTTTGGAAACGATAGTGCCATCGGTCTTATCCATAAATATGAAAACGTATTGGTGACACAGACGTTTTCAAAATCCCGTTCCATGGCGGGCGCAAGGCTTGGCTTTGGTGTGGGATGCAAAGCGCGTATCTTGGAACTGAACACCATAAAATACGCCACGAACCCCTATAATGTCAATCGCATGACGGCGGCGGCAGCCATGGGTGTTTTGGAGGATGCGGCATACACAGAAAATAACTGCAGAGAAATTATAAAAACGCGAGAATGGACGGAATCCGCACTTTTGTCACTTGGTTTTGAACTTCGTCCGTCATATACAAATTTTGTGTTTGCAATGCATCCTAAGATAGATGGCGGCACGCTGTATCGGAATCTAAAAGAAAAAGGAATTTTAGTGCGCCATTTTGATGCGGAAAGAATACGCGATTATAATCGCATAACCATAGGCTCAAGAGAACAAATGGAAATTCTTTGCAGGACCATAAAAGAAATTTTGGAGGAACTACAATGAGAAAAGCGGAAATCAAAAGAAAAACTGCGGAAACAGATATATGTCTGTCGCTGGCAATAGATGGCAGCGGAAAAAGTGAAATCCAAACAGGCTGTGGTTTTTTAGACCACATGCTGACGCTTTTGGCAAAACACGGACGGTTTGACCTTACGATAAGCTGCAAGGGTGACACGAATGTGGATGACCACCACACCGCAGAGGATGTCGGTATATGCTTAGGGCAAGCTTTTTCGAAAGCGCTCGGAGATAAAAAGGGCGTTTTTCGTTATGGCAATATGCTCCTGCCGATGGATGAAGCTTTGATTTTATCTGCAGTAGATTTATCGGGAAGAGGACATTTATCCTATACTTTGGATGGATTGACAGAAAAGGTCGGCACATTTGATACAGAGCTTGTAGAGGAATTTTGGCTTGCCTTTGTGCGCGAGAGTGCCATTACGTTGCACATTCAAAAATTAGCGGGGACGAATACGCATCACATCATTGAAGGCGCATTTAAGTCTGTAGCGAGAAGCCTTCGCAGCGCTGTGGCAATTGATGCGGCATTTTCTGCGGAAATTCCGTCCACAAAAGGGGTGCTTTGATGATTGCGATTGTAGACTACGGCGTCGGGAATCTCTTTTCTTTAAAAAGCTCGCTTGCCGCTGTTGGTGCATCCTGCATCGTGACAGGCGATGCGGCAGAAATTCAAAAGGCAGAAAAAATTATACTGCCTGGCGTAGGTGCTTTCGGTGATGCGATACAAAAGCTTCGCGATACGGGACTCGATCGCGTAATTATTGATGAAGCGGCAAACGGAAAACCAATTATGGGTATATGCCTTGGTATGCAGCTTTTGTTTTCAGAGGGCCACGAGTACGGCATCCATAAAGGCCTTGGGCTTATACCGGGAAAGGTTGTGCCGATAGACAATGTCATTCCTGAAAATCTAAAAGTGCCGCACATTGGTTGGAATGCCCTTACCATAAAAGACCATCCCTTGTTTTCGAAACTAAAGAATGGGGATTTTGTATATTTTGTGCATTCTTATTACGCGGACACAGAGGAAGAATATGTTATTGCAACAGCAGAGTACGGCGTGCCCCTGACGGCGGCGGCCGCGTATAAAAATGTGTGTGGTTGTCAATTTCACCCTGAAAAAAGCGGCAATGTAGGGCTTTCTATTTTGCGTGCTTTTTGTGAGGAGGCATAAACATGTATATATTTCCCGCAATTGATTTATATGAAGGTAAGGCGGTACGCCTTTTGCACGGCGACTATAATAAAATGACCGTGTACAGTGATAACCCTGCAGAATTTGCAGCAGATTTCGAGGCGCAGGGCGCAGGGCATATTCACATTGTTGATCTTGAAGGCGCAAAAACGGGTGAAACGCCGAATCTGGAAGTCATAAAAAGCATTGTAAATAAAACAAACCTTTTTGCAGAGGTTGGCGGCGGCATCCGCAGTATGGAAACAATAAAGAAGTACATAGATGGCGGTGTCGGTCGCGTAATTTTAGGTACAGCGGCAGTGAAAAACCCTGCGTTTTTAGAGGAAGCACTCGCGGCGTATGGCGAAAAAATTGCGGTCGGTGTGGATATTAAAGATGGTATGGTTTCTATACACGGCTGGACAGAGAAATCTGCGTTTTCCACAATGGATTTTTGTGAAAAGATGCAAAATCTCGGTGTTAAGACGCTGATTTGTACGGATATTTCGCGCGACGGAGCCATGCGCGGCACAAATCTCGAATTATATCAAACGCTTTCGAAGCGTTTTTCCATGCAGATTATTGCGTCAGGCGGCGTATCGTCCTTGCACGATATTGAGGAACTGGCCAAAATGAAGCTATACGGCGCAATTGTCGGCAAGGCATATTACGAAAAGGCGTTTTCCATACGGGAAGCGATAGAGGTAGCAAAATGATTACAAAAAGAATTATTCCGTGTTTGGATGTGCGGGACGGCAGAGTGGTAAAGGGCGTTAATTTTGAAGGTGTTTCCGACGTATCCTGTCCAATAGAGCTCGCTAAAAAATATAGTGATTGCGGTGCGGATGAGCTTGTTTTTTATGATATTACTGCATCGGTGGAAGGGCGTGCCATCTTTACGAATATTCTGCGTGAAGTGGCCAAAACGATTTTTATTCCGCTTACGGTCGGCGGCGGCATTAACACAGTAGCGGATTTTGACCGCGTTTTAAAATGTGGTGCAGATAAGGTCAGCGTCAATTCAGGCGCAATCAAAAATCCGTCACTTATATATGAGGCGGCGAAGCGCTACGGAAACCAATGTGTGGTAATCTCTGCCGACGTAAAGCGCGTGGATGGTGTCTTTCGTGTATTCGCGAAAGGCGGCCGTGAAAACACAGGCATGGAGGCAATAGAATGGATCAAAAAATGCGTAGACCTCGGTGCAGGTGAGGTTGTTTTAAATTCCATTGATACCGACGGCGTGAAACAAGGTTTTGATTTGGAAATGCTTGCGGCCGTTTGCGATGCGGTGCAGGTGCCTGTTATCGCTTCAGGCGGTGCAGGCTCGGCAGAGGATTTTATTACGCTTTTTGAAAGTGTGCCTGGGGTGGATGCAGGACTTGCCGCATCTGTCTTTCATTTTGATACAGTACCGATTCCGCAGCTTAAAAAAGAGCTTTTGGCGCACGGCATCCCGATGCGGCTTTAAATCGTGAAAGGAGACACAAAAAATGTTTGATATAGAAAGCTTGAAATTTGATGAAAAAGGTCTGATTCCTGCGGTTATAGTGGATGCGGAAACCAAAAAGGTTTTAACGGTGGCGTATGTAAACCGCGAAAGTCTTGCGATTTCCATAAAAGAAGAAATGACTTGTTTTTGGAGCCGTTCCAGACAGGAACTTTGGAGAAAGGGTGAAACCAGCGGCAATCGCCAGCATATTGTTTCCATTACGGCGGATTGCGACAAGGATGCGCTTGTAATTTTGGTGGATAAAGAAGGTCCTGCATGTCATACGGGCGCGGACAGTTGCTTTTATAATACGGTGTGGGAGAGCGACACAAGGTCAGCTTTTTCGCTGGAGAGTCTTGCAGGTCTTTTGGAGGGCAGAAAGCGCGATATGCCTGAAGGCTCGTATACCACATACCTTTTCCAAAAGGGTATCGATAAAATACTGAAAAAAGTGGGCGAGGAGTCCACAGAGGTTATTATTGCCGCAAAAGCGGAGGATAAAAAAGAAACAATTTATGAGATTGCAGACCTTGCGTATCATGTCATGGTACTGATGACAGAGATGGGCATATCGGTTTCGGATATCCATAAAGAACTCGCTTCCCGTCATATTATCGACCACAAGGTCAAGCAGGAGAAAATGACGAAATGATTTTAGAGGATTTGCACGTCCATACAACGTATTGTGATGGTGCGGCCACGCCTTCCGAAATGGTGCGTGCCGCCGTAGAACTCGGTATGAAAAAAATCGGGTTTTCCGTCCATTCCTACACGTTTTTTGATGAAAGCTACTGCATAAAAGAAAACATGCAGGCGTGCTATCAGGCGGAAATACAAGCTTTGAAAGAAAAGTACAGCGGGAAAATTGACGTTTTATGCGGTGTGGAGCAGGATTTTTATAGTAATGCATCTACAAAGGGCTACGACTATATAATCGGCAGCGTGCACTATGTAAAAGTGGGAGAAACATATTACGCGGTGGACGAATCCGCCTCGGAGTTTGAAAAAGCCTGCCTATGCGCATTTGGCGGCGACTACTATGCTTTCGCAAAGGCATATTTTGAAACAGTCGCATCCATTGTAGAAAAAACGGGTGTGGATATAATCGGGCATTTTGACTTGATTTCAAAGTTTAATCAGGACGGACGTTATTTTGACGAATCAGATGCAAAATATTTATCTTCTGCATGTTCTGCACTGGATAGACTGGTAAAGCAGGGAAAACCCTTTGAAGTCAATACAGGTGCCGTGGCACGCGGCTTAAAAAAGGAGCCGTACCCAAGCAGGACGCTGCTTTGCGAAATTAAAAATAGGGGAGGCCGCGTCATATTGTCGAGTGACAGCCATAGCCCCGATACGCTTTGCTATCAATTTTCGGAAACTGAAAAATATTTGCGTGATTTGGGATTTCTATT
>JAZNLF010000199.1:0-9002 GCA_045578945.1 Clostridia bacterium
GTAATCCCACAAGTGCAGTCACGGATTTTGACGGCAAAAGCATGTGGCTTTCTATCGACGTAATACCGATTTTCTCCGCCCTGACTGCTTTTAAAATCTGCGGCTGCATAGAAAGCGGATAATCGCCGTAGCCGGGACTAAAACGCAACGTGGGATACATCCCCTCCCGACCAAAATCAATTCCATCGCAATACGATTCTATATACGCCGCGGCGGCGGCATCGAGGATTGCGGCGCGTGCCATATCCGTCACCTGATATTTTTTGATGCGCCTGTCCGCCTCTATGCCGAGTGTTGCCGCAAGACATACAATTTCCGTCGATTCTGCGAGATGGTTTCTTATATCGTTGCCGCTGTAGAGCATTTCCGCTTCATGCGGCGAAAAGTAACGTAATACGTGCTTTGGGGTGGTTTCTCTTTGGATTTCTTCAATGGAGTCTAAAACAAGGCGAAGCGTTTTCGCATCCGCCTCGCCTCGTATCCCCAGATAAGAAAGCGTCGCTAGAAGCATAAGGAGCGCCTCCCTATAAAATGATATCGCTGATGTTTTCGAGTATCTTGCAGGCAATCTCGGGCTTATTCATGGTATAAATATGAATATGCCGTACGCCGTTTGCAATCAGATCAATAATCTGCTCTGTCGCATACGCAATGCCTGCCTGGCGCAGTGCCTCGGGCTTATCGCCAAACTTGTCCATCATGGCATTAAACTTCGGCGTCAACGTCGCGCCTGACATCGCGCACATACGTTTGACGGAGGCCGCCGTTGTCACGGGCATAATGCCCGCCGTTACGGGAACGTCAATTCCCTTTGCCGCAAGGCGATATAAAAAGCTGTAGAGCATATTATTATCAAAGAAAAGCTGTGTGACTAAAAAATCCACACCTGCTTCAATTTTATAAAGAAGATTATCAATATCCTTCTCTTTATTCGGTGCTTCTACGTGTCCTTCGGGGTAGCAGGCACCACCCACACAGAAATCACCATACGCTTTAATCTCACGTATCAGTTCATAGGCATAGTGATATTCCATACTGTCCTTGTCAAAGGTATCGCTCGGCAAATCGCCGCGAAGTGCCAAAATATTTTGAATATTCTTTTCTTTAAAGCTGTCTAAAATATTATGTATACGCTCGCGCGTGGCACCGATACAGGTCAGATGCGCCAGCACCGTTGTATTAAGGTCATTTTGCACCATGGAGGCAACCTCCAGATCGTTTGCCGTGTTTCCGCCGCCTGCGCCGTAGGTCACGCTGATATAAGAGGGGTTTGTTTTCGCAAGCTCTTTGATTGCAGGCGTTACACTTTCAAGCGGAATATGCGGCTTCGGCGGAAATATCTCTAAAGAAACCGTAGGTTTTTCATTTGTAAAAATATTTGAAATTTTCATCACACATTAAAACGAAATACAACAACGTCGCCGTCTTGCATTACGTACTCCTTCCCTTCGCTTCTGACAAGGCCCTTTTCCTTTGCCGCAACACTGCTGCCCGAGGCAATTAAATCGTCATACGCCACAACCTCGGCGCGAATAAAGCCGCGTTCAAAATCCGTATGGATTTTACCTGCCGCACCCGGTGCTTTTGTGCCGCGTGTGATGGTCCATGCACGGACCTCCTTCGGCCCCGCCGTTAAAAAGCTGATAAGCCCTAAAAGTGAATAACTTTTTTCCACCAATCGGTCAAGGCCCGATGCAGAAAGTCCCATTTCTTCCAAGAACATCTTCTTTTCTTCCTCAGGCAAGGCTGCAATTTCCTCTTCAATCTGTGCGGAAATCGGCAATACCTCTGCATGCTCACGATTTGCAATCTCCGTCAATGCATCCACGTACGGATTATCCGTCATGCCCGTTTCAGAAACGTTCGCGGCATAGATAACGGGCTTTATGGTCAAAAGCGATATTTCGCGCAGGATGTTCGCCTCTTCCTCCGTAAATTCCATGCTTCTTACAGGAAGGCCTTTTTCAAGCGTTTCACGAATCCGCTCTAAAAGCGCCGCTTCCTCCGCATATTTCTTTTCCCCTGTTTTTACCATCTTCGCGACACGGTCATGGCGCTTTGTCACCATTTCCAAATCTGCAAAAATCAGTTCTAAATTTATCGTTTCGATATCGCGTGCGGGGTCTACGCTGCCATCTACATGCACAATGTTGCTGTCATCAAAGCAGCGCACAACATGCACAATCGCGTCCACCTCACGAATGTGGGATAAAAACTTATTGCCCAAGCCTTCACCGCGAGAAGCGCCTTTTACAAGCCCTGCAATATCTACAAATTCTATAATAGCGGGCGTAACCTTTTCGGGGTTATACATTTTCGTCAGTACATCAAGCCTTGCATCCGGCACATTGACTACACCGACGTTCGGCTCTATCGTGCAAAACGGATAGTTTGCCGCGCCTGCCCCTGCCTGCGTAATCGCATTAAATAATGTACTTTTTCCAACATTCGGTAACCCGACTATACCAAGTTTCATAGTAATCCATTTCCTTCCGTGCAATCAATATAAAAATATTATATCTCTTTTTGATGTCAAATGCAAGCATTTTTTCCCTATAACGGGCGTTCATACGAAATGCGTCCGAGCTTGGCCGCGCGGCATTCATCAATTAAAATATTTGCGGCACGCATCGTATCCGGCTCACCGCCGCGCACTAAAAATTTACGATTTTCGGCAATCTCGCAAAGAAGTGTATACCCGTCCTTTTCCGAAATATCCGAAAGGCCGTATCGCATCGAGAGCGCCTCGGGATAAGCGTTGCGCAAAAAGGCAAGCAGATAGACTGCGAGTTCTTCCATATCAAGGATGGTATCACGGATTGCACCCGTAAATGCAAGGCGCATCCCGACTTCATCGTCCGCAAACTTCTGCCAAAGCATACCCGGCGTATCCAAAAGCTCCACGCCGCCGCGAAGTTTTACCCATTGCTTCCCTGTCGTAACGCCGGGCCTGTCCCCTGTTTTGGTGCTGGCACGTCCTGCCAGATTATTGATAAACGTGGATTTTCCAACGTTCGGCACGCCGGTAACCATCATGCGAATCGGCGCACCCTCCATGCCCTTTTGCTTTCTTTTCTCCAAAAGCGCAGTGAGGCGTTTTCGTACTGCCGCCATCACCACATCGTACACCTTTTCGTCACGTGCGCTGATGAAAACGGCTTCTACACCGTCTTTTTCATAGCTTGCCTTCCACGCAGCATTCACCTTCGGGTCTGCCAAATCCGCTTTATTGAGCACCAAAACACGCGGCTTTTCGCCTAAAAGCCGCGCTAAATACGGATTGCGACTCGAAGAAGGGATGCGTGCGTCCGAAAGCTCTATCACTACATCGCAAAGCTTTAAATTGTCTGTAATGAGGCCGGCAGTTTTTGCCATATGGCCGGGAAACCATTGTATCTGCATTACGGTGTACCTATTTTATCCAGCGGCCAGAGACGAAATACCGTTTCTCCCAAAACGTGGTCAAACGGGATAAAGCCAACCGTTTTGTCACGACTGTCACGACTGTTGGGGCGATTATCCCCCATAACAAATACATGCGCTTCGGGCACAACATATGTGCCTGCACCGATATTCCCCGCATACAGCTCTGAGCTGATATAGGTTTCTGCCTGTTCTTCTCCGTTTATCCAAACGGCCACCTCGCCGTTTTGTGCCGTCTTAAACTCTATCGTATCACCGGGCATGCCGATTACGCGCTTTATATATGGTGCCGCGCTGCCGTTTGCAGGGTCAACAACGACAATATCCCCCACCTTCGGCTTATAGCCAAGGCGAATCATAACAAGGCGTTCACCGCTTTGCAAGGTCGGCTCCATAGATGCGCCGTCCACACGTACAAGTGAAAACACATAATTGCGCAATAAAAGCGTAATCAAAAGTGCAACTGCGATACATATAATCCATTCTAAAATTTCTCTGCCCACGCTCTTCTTCTCCGTTTTTTCTGCAGCCATATCCACATACTCCTTTCCAAAACTGAAAAAAGGGACAAAACCTGTCCCTTTCCTTCATCTTACAGACGCTCTTTAACTTTAGCAGCCTTACCGACTCTGCCGCGCAGATAATAGAGTTTCGCGCGACGAACTTTACCATGACGCACAACCTCAATCTTATCAATGTTCGGCGAATGCAGCGGGAATATCTTTTCAACACCGACGCCGGAAGCAATACGTCTTACCGTGATTGTTTCACTAATGCCGCCGTTTTTACGTGCGATAAGTGTTCCCTCAAAAAGCTGAACTCTCTCTCTGTTACCTTCTTTAACCTTAAGGTATACCTTAAGTGTGTCACCGATTTCCAAAACCGGTAAATCCGAGCGAAGCTGCTCGCTTGTGATAGCGCGAATCGTATCCATGTTTTTTCCTCTCTTTCTCCGATGTTCATGGACGCGTATCGCGTTCTCAGCGGAACACCGTTAATTACGTTTAATAAGTATACCACACCTTTTTCCAAAATGCAAGCATTTTTTTATTTTTTTATCCAAAAATTGAAAATAGGTCTCCCGCAGGAATGTTTCGTCCACCTTTTTTATACTATACTATGGAAAGGACGTGTATATATGCTGCTTCGTCTTACAAATTTTTGCAACAGTGTAAATGACTTTCTCTGGGGCCCTTTTATGCTCGCGCTCTTTTTATTTGTCGGTCTTTTATTTTCTGTGGGAACCGGTTTTTTTCAAATACGCCATTTTCGCATTTGGTGGCATCATACTGCATCTTCGCTGTTTCGTAAAAAGGAAAAGTCGACAGACAAAAAGTCCATTTCACAAGTGCAGGCCCTATCCGCCGTGCTTGCCGCAACGGTCGGCACGGGTAATATTACAGGTGTTGCCGCCGCACTCGTCAGCGGTGGGCCGGGTGCAATTTTTTGGATGTGGATTTCCGCCTTTTTGGGGATGATGACCGCTTACGCGGAAAATGTGCTCGGCATATTATATCGCCGCAAAAAGCAGGACGGCACATGGGCGGGCGGTGCAATGTACTACATGGAGCACGGGCTACACCTAAAACCCCTTGCCGTTTTATTTGCACTTTTCGGCATTCCCGCCTCGCTCGGCATGGGCAATATGGCACAAATGGATTCTATAGCTGCTGCGCTTTCTGAAAGCTTTGGGGTGCCGCCCCTATATACCGCGATTTTCGGCAGTATATTGGTCGCCGTATGTATTCGCGGCGGACTGAAAAAGATAGTTTGCGTGACGGAAAAGCTTGTCCCTTTCATGGTCATTCTCTTCTTTCTCGGCAGCGGCGTATGCCTTTTCTGTCATGCGGCAAGCATCCCCTCCGTTCTCATGCGGATTATTTCGGATGCCTTCTCCCTGCGTGCCGCAAGCGGCGGTGCACTCGGCTATGGCATTACAAAGGCCATGCGCGTTGGCATTTCACGCGGCGTTTTTTCAAACGAGGCAGGGCTTGGAACCTCTGTTTCCATTCACGCTTCTGCAGATGTAAAGCATCCGTGCGAGCAGGGGCTTTGGGGCATCTTTGAGGTATTTGTTGACACCATTTTGGTATGCACCATCACCGCCTTGGTTATTTTAACATCAGGGGCATACGATGCCTTCCCGTTTTTAGACGGCGTCCCGCTAACGGCGGCGGCCTACAGTATTACGCTTGGGCAAAGCGGCAGTTTGTTCATTTCCATTTCCACCGTCTTTTTTGCATTTGCAACGATTCTCGGGTGGAGCATATATGGTGAAAACAGCGTTCGCTATCTTTTTGGCAAAAAAGCGCTTCCATACTACAAAGGTATTTATATTCTTTCTGCGTCTCTCGGTGCATTGGGCGGCATGGAGCTTATTTGGGGTATTGCCGATATGGCAAACGGCCTTATGGCCATACCGAATTTACTGGCTCTTCTTTTCCTGTCAGGGCAGGTGATAAAGGAAACACGCGCCTTTTTAAGGTATTACTGAAATATTGTTGACAAAGCATCCCCCGCGGTGTATAATAAACTGAATTGAAACGGAGGATGTTTTTCAAGATGCAAAAAGAGACGGCCAGCATAAAGCTTTTTTGGGTGTGTATTGTCTTATACGCGATAAATATTATACAAAAAATGGCCTTTTCCGCCACGACTGCCGCCATGGTCAGCGAACAAATTCTGACAAAGACCGAGGCGGGTGTTGTAAACGCCGCTTTTTGGATTTTATATGCCATCGGGCAGATACTTGGCGCCATACTGGTACAAAAAGTTTCCCCGATACGCCTTTTGTATATCGGCTTTATCGGCACTTCTTTGGCAAATTTCGCCGTCGGCCTTGCGGAAAGCTACCCCGCCATGCTTGTGATATGGGCTTTAAGCGGTATTTTGCAGCTTGGTGTATGGCCTTCTATTTTATCTTTGGTTTCCCTTCGTATATTGCCTCAGCATCGCCAAAAAAGTATGCGGAATCTTTCCTACTGCTACTGCGGCGGTTCTATTATCAGTTATTTATTGACAACGATTTTCCTCTCCATTGCTTCATGGCGATACGTATATTTCTTCACGGCGGCCATCGGCATTTTACCGCTTGTGCTTCTTTACTACACAAAAAACACGCTCTTTCCCATTTTAGAGGAAAGCGTGCCTGTCGCAAAAAGAGAGCGCGTTAAAATAAACACGCGCATGATTTTTTCTACGGGGCTTGTCTTTTTCTTTGCGGTAGCCTTTATAAAGAGCATTCTTGATAACGGCATAAAAATGTGGATGCCTACAATCCTGACGGAAACGTACGGCGTAAGTCCCGAATACACATCTCTTTTGGCGGTGCTTCTCCTTGGCTTCAACCTTTCAGGTGTCGGCATTGCAAACCTTATATATAAGAAAACAAATTTAAACGAAGGCGCCGCCATGCTCGTTTTGTATCTGATTATTGTTCCGTTCTCCCTGTATCTGCTTCGGTTTCGCGCCTTGCATATTTTTACCGCTACCGCACTCATGACGATTATGACTGTCCTTCTCTACGGCAGCGGTCAGCTCTTTTCCATCTATGCACCTGCACGCTTTTTCCGTTATGCGGCCACCATAGGGGGGATTGTAAACGCCTTTGCTGCCGCAGGTAATGTCGTCGGCAGTTTCGGAAACGGATGGATTGCAGATGCCTTCGGATGGGATATTATGATTATCATATGGCTCATTCTCGTTTTCCTTTTAGTTTTGATTTGTCTGGTGCTTGCCCCGATTTGGAAAAAATTTATGCTGGCAGATAATACGCATTTACAATAAGTATGCCCACATTTCCACTACAAACCAAAGCCTATCCCAAAACGTGGGGACGGGCTTTTTTTCTGCGGATTCAGATGCGAGAATGTCCACCTCTCCTGCTTTCTCGCCATTTATAAAAACTTCAGCCACGCCTACGTTTTCCTCCTGCAAAACGGGAGCATTCACCTCTTTTTTTACTTGCATTTTTATCTCGGTTGTATCCGTTTCAAGGACAGGCCATGCAAAATCTGATTCATACTTTGTATTGATTTTTTCTTTTTCCGCATCCAAAACCGAAATTTCTCCTGCCCAATCCCCTTTTTGTAAAATTGTTTTCTTTTCTACCTTTGAAAATCCTTCATCGAGCATTTTGATGTGGTCGTTCCAGTCGTCGGGTGCGGAAAGCGTCACGGCAACAAGGCGCACACCAGCGCGTTCTGCGGCCGAAACGAGCGTGCGCCCCGACGCCTTGGTAAAGCCCGTTTTTACACCGATTGCGCCTTCGTACATCGAAAGAAGCTTGTTGTGATTGGACAAAACGCGTCCGCCCACGTTCGCTGTCTTTTGCGAAACAATGCGACAAAATTCTTCATTTCTAAGCGCCTGTCTTGTAATCTCGGCAAGTTCCGTCGCCGTCGTAAAATGTTCCGCATCAGGCAGTCCGTTTGGATTTTTAAAGTGCGTATTTTGGCAACCCATCGTCTTGGCGCGCGCGGTCATTTTTTCCGCAAAAGCATCCACGCTTCCTGCAAGATGCTCCGCGATGGCCACTGCCGCATCATTGCCTGACGCAAGCATTAGGCCTTCCACCAGTTGGCCGAGAGAAAGCGTCTCGCCCGATTTTAGATACATACTGCTCCCTTCTTGCGATGCGGCATTTTGGCTCACTGTCACACGCGCATTTATGTCACCTGACTCAAGTGCCAATAGCGCAGTCATAATCTTGGTGGTGCTTGCCATCGGCATCCTTGTATTTGCATTTTTTTCATATAAAATGCGTCCTGTTTCTGCCTCCATCAGCACCGCGCTTTTTGCGGAAAGCGAAAGCGCCGCGGCGGGCATCTGTATAAAGACACATACTATCATAAAAAGAATCCATATTTTTTTCAAAAAAACACCCCCTACCCCAAATATATGGGTAAGAGGTGTATTATATGTTTAGTGCACTAAAAGAGTGAAAGCTGGCCGTCATCCTCTTCTTCTTTTTCTGTCACGGGATAATATCCACCCGACGGAATGTTTCGGCTCTTATAATCCTTTGTTTCCTCGGTTGCAAGGCACATCTTAGAAAGCGTATGCCCCTTTCGCATTTTCATAACCTGTACGCCTTGTGTGCCGCGCGTGGTTTTCGGTTGTACTGCCGCCGTATCAAACGTTAAAAGCTTGCCCGAGGTACTGTAAAGCGTGACGGCACTGTCCTCGGGGATATATAAAATATCCGCCAGCGGCGCGGCACCGCTATACGCATTTTGGAGCTTTTTGCGGTTAAGCTTTGTGGCATAGCTTGCCATTTCCGTCTTGGCAATTTTGCCGCTGTTAAACCCAAAGAGCATATACCCCGTATAGGTATTTGTGGGTACGGCGTACAAAATCCGTTCGTCTTCCGCAAGTTCCAAAAGATTCGGCAAATATGTGCCGAGTGCGCTCGCCTTGCAGTCAGGTACATCGTAAAGCCTTAGCTTATATACATTCTGGCAACTGCTGAAAAGAAGAACATCCCAGCGGTTTGAAGCTTCAAATTCGCAGAGAATTTCATCCCCGTCCTTAAGCTTTTGCTCCGCTGCCGAGCGAAGAGAAACGAGTGAAATCTTCTT
>JAZNLF010000200.1:0-4580 GCA_045578945.1 Clostridia bacterium
GACTTCGGCGAAGATGGTGCTCGAGACGGGTGAGCATCCCGCCGTTTTGACAGACAATGTCTGTTCGCCCGGCGGTACGACCATTGCGGCAGTGGCGGCGCTTGAGGCGGGCGGCCTTCGCCGTGCGGTGATGGCGGCAACGCGCGCATGTGCCGAAAAAAGCGCGCAGCTTAAAAAGTAGACATACTGTCCCTGCCTCCCGCATACGATACGGCGAGGGGGCTGATAGGATGATACATACTGCGAAATTTAGGTTTTATTGCATGCTGGCATCGCTTTGCGCGGGCATTTCGTGCGGCGCGGTGGTGGCGGCACGCATGGGGGATGCGGATGCGGCAACGTTTTTTGCGGCGGCGGCAGGCAACCTTTCTGCTGCTGCGCTTACAAGGCAAAGCTTTCTGCATGCGCTTTTAAAAAGCGGCCGCGCCGCTGCGCTCTTTTTTGTGTTCGGGACAACGGTGGTCGGCGGCTTGCCTTCGGTGGCGCTTTTGGGCGTGCAGGGGTATGCGGTCGGCATCAGCGTCGGCGTTCTTGTAAGGGCGCACGGCCTGCGCGGATTTTTTGCCGCGGCGGGCGGCGTTTTGCCGCACAGTCTTATTTTTATCCCCTGTTATTTTCTGATGGCAACGATGGGCGCACGGTTTTCTCTGCGCCTGATGCACCACGAAAAGGATGCGCGGATTTTGCCGTACCTTACGTCGTTTTTGGTGCCGACGGCGTGCCTTTTGGTCGGGAGTTTGGTGGAAGGCTACATCTCCGCGCCGCTTTTAAAAAGTATTTTACATACAGCTTTACAAGGATGAATGACATGGAAAAATGGATTACTCGCTTTCGCGAGTATTTAACAGATAAAAAGAATGTGAAGGAGGCAACGGTGCGCGCATATGTGCAGGACGTGATGCAGTTTGCCGCCTTTACGGAAAAGAAACTGGTAAAAACCACGGCAGAGGATGCCGCTCTTTATATACGCCATCTCGTCAGCCTCGGCCGCGCCTCCGCCACGGTCGGGCGCGTTTTATCCTCTCTGCACGCCTTTTTTCACTTTTTGTATAAAGAGGGGGCAATTCGGGAAAATCCGACGGAAGGCCTTAAAAAACCGCGCCATGAAAAGCAATTGCCCGTCATTCTCACGGCGGCGGAGATTGAACGGCTGCTCGCCGAGCCGAAGGCGGACACGCCAAAAGGCAGTCGCGACAAGGCGATGCTGGAGCTTTTGTATGCAACGGGGCTTCGCGTATCAGAGCTTTGCGGCCTAAACATTGACGATGTAAACCTAAGACGCGGCATTTTGATTTGCCACACAGGCGGCCACAACCGCATGATTCCCATCGGGCGGCCTGCCGTCGCCGCGGTGGGTGACTACATAAAGTATGCGCGTCCCACGCTTTCAGCGGGGCATGACGAGCTTGCGCTTTTCGTAAACGTCGGCGGCGTGCGCCTCTCGCGCCAGGGCTTTTGGAAGGTTATCAAGGGCTACAAGGAAAAGGCGGGGATTGACAAGGATTTAACGCCGCATACCTTGCGCCATTCCTTTGCGGCGCATCTTCTGGAAAACGGCGCTGACCTTACGTCCCTGCAGGAAATGATGGGGTTTGCCGACATATCCTCTACTGCCGTATACACAAAAATTGTAGAGGACAAGATTATGAGCGTGTATAAAAAAGCGCACCCGCGTGCGAGATAGTGCAGTAAGACTTGAACACCTATTGCCTAAAATCTCTTCTTTTTGAAGCCTTTCAACTTGTCGGGCCTTGAAGGGCGTCAGCCCATCTGCGCCCTCCGCATCAAAAAACTTCTAAAAATAAGAGGTTTTAGGTGCGGGCAGTTTTAACAGAGGTAATTTTTCATAAAACAAGGAAAAGGCCGCAGGTAATACTGACGTATTATCAAGGGCTTTGACACAGTTTTTGGGAAAATTCCCCTGTTAAAACCAAAAGGGGTTCGAGTTTTACTGCACTAGGCATAACCGACGCGAATTTTGCATAGCATGGTAGCATATGGAGGTTGATTGCTATGAAAAAAATCGTTGTCGGTTTTCTTTGTGTTATGCTTTTATTCGCAGGCTTCCCCGCGGCGGCGGAGGGCGATGCGCTTTCGCCAAACGCGAAGGCATCGCTTCTGATGGAGGCGGGGACGGGGCGCGTCTTGTTTGAAAACAACAGCCATGAAGCGTTGCCGCCCGCATCGGTCACGAAAATTATGACGATGCTGCTTATCATGGAAGCGATTGAAAGCGGACAAATTTCGTTTGACGATGTGGTAACGGCGAGTGAAAACGCAAAGCGCATGGGCGGCTCGACCATTTTTCTTGACACGGGCGAAGAAATGCGCGTATACGATTTAATGAAAGGGATTGCCGTGGCCTCGGGAAACGACGCGTGCGTGGCCATGGCGGAATATCTGGCTGGCACAGAGGGCGCGTTTGTGGAAAAAATGAATGCGCGTGCCGCGGAGCTTGGTATGGAAAACACACATTTTGTAAACTGTAACGGCCTGCCTGCGGACGGACATGTGACGAGCGCGCATGATATTGCGCTTATGAGCCGCGAACTTTTAAAGCATGAGCGCATTTTTGAATTTACCACCATCTGGGTAGACAGCCTCAGAAACGGAGCATTCGGGCTTGCCAACACAAATAAATTGATTCGATTTTATGAGGGGGCAAACGGGCTTAAAACAGGCTCGACGGACGCGGCGCTCTACTGCCTTTCTGCGACGGCAAAGCGTGACAACATGCAGCTTATCGCGGTTATTTTAGGTGCGCCCACAACGCGCGACCGATTCGACGGCGCACGCGCGCTTTTAGACTACGGCTTTGCGACCTACGGCCTTGCCACGCCGCCCGACGGCGATGCGCCCGTAGGGGAAGCGCCCGTTTTAAAGGGCATGCAAAACACGGTGCCCCTTCGCTATGCCGAAAAGCCGTCTATCCTCCTGGAAAAGGCAAAAATCCCTAAAATTGAAAGCCAAATAATAGTGGATAAAAACGTATCCGCACCCGTAAAACAAGGGGATGTGGTAGGGAAAGCGGCGTTTTACGTCGATGGCACGCTTTTGGCCGAGGTCCCCTTATGTGCCGCGGCGGATGTGGCACCAAAGACCTTTTGGAAGGTATTTTCTGAGCTCTTTGGAAAATGGTGCACAAATTCATAAAAAATTCAAAAAATGCTTATAAAGTGGTAATAAAAGAGAGCTATACTATGTATAAGGGTGAATGCCCAAAACCAATTCTTTTTCATTTTTCTCGAAGCTCCGCCTTTTTTCAGCGGAGCTTCACCCATTACTACACGAAAACGCCGCCGATATGCAAAAATCGTGCGCGCGAGAAGATATAGCTTGCAAGCGGCCGCATAAAGGCGTTAAAGCTATGCGCCGCCACATAAATTTCGCCGTTTTCGATGCCCGTTACTAAAAGGGAATGGTAAAAGCGCGTATCATCCCCGAGCTGTACCACGTCCCCGAGAGCCATATCCGCCGCCGTCTCCTCGGTGGCAAATACGGCTTTTTCGCGGTTTGTAATTAAAAAGCGGTACAAAAATTCCACACCCGTCCAGGCGGGTGCGCGGTCGGCAGGGCTTTTATAGTACCACCCCACCTCGGGCGCATAGTTCATCACGCCGCTGCCTGCATAGAGGCATTGCGAAATAAAATTGGTGCAGTCCCCGCCGATGTTTGTAAAATCATAGTAGGCGGGATTTCGTGCATATGCCCATTTTTCCGCGTAATCGACCGCTTTTTTTCGATTGTAAGTGCGAATTTGCGGCAAAAAAACACCCCCTTTTATACTATATGGAAAAAAGGGGACGCTTGATAGCGTTTTCATGGAATTTATTGACAAATCACGCTTTTTTTGATATAATGATTTCATCAAATTCGTAGAATGTAGGGTTTGGCGGTTTCCGACGAACCGCATGCGGCACATCCTAAAGGCTGTGCCCTACAAGGATTTGGCATGTTGAACTTTTTTAAAGGGGCGTAATATGGCTTTAGAAAACAAACTTGGAATCACAGATTCGGCCGCGCTTGCGCGTGAGGAAGAAAGAATCAGCAAGAAAAAAGCTACGCAGCTTTACGATACAGGGTTACTGGACGGACTCGCGGCAGGTACGCTTTCTTCCCTTTTGTTTATCCATAAATACCTGTTTGATGAGATTTATGATTTTGCAGGCAAAGTCAGGGATGTCAACCTTGCAAAGGGCGGATTTCGCTTTGCACCCCTTATGTATCTTGCTTCTGCCTTAGAACACGTCAGCAATATGCCGCAATCAACATTTGATGAAATTATTGAAAAATATGTAGAAATGAACATTGCGCATCCATTCAGGGAAGGGAACGGCAGAAGCATGAGAATCTGGCTTGACCTTATGCTGAAAAAAGAGCTGGGCAAGGTGATTGATTGGAGCCGCGTTTCAAAAGAAGATTACCTGCTTGCGATGGAACGCAGCCCGATTAAAGATATTGAAATCAAGCACATTCTGAAAAATGCTTTAACGGATAAAATCAATGACCGCGAGATGTATATAAAGGGCATTGACAACAGCTATCACTATGAGGGGTATGCCGCTTTTAAGGCAAACGAA
>JAZNLF010000201.1:0-1801 GCA_045578945.1 Clostridia bacterium
CGAACGGGTTTCCCAACAAGCTTAGAGCCATATACAACACCAATGCCATCGGGAACAACCATGTCGGCACGATTTAATACATCAGCATATGTTTTATCACGATACGCCTTCATAATGATTTCAGGATTTGGCGTATAAATAGCATGCGCAGCTTCGCTATCTAAATATGCACAAGCCGTTTTTAATGCATCGGGGAAGGAACGCCTGTCCACCTCCACGCCTAAAATATTTACCGTGTCACGATTTGACTGAGCCATATAATATTTCTCCTTTGCAATCTTCTATTTTAGCAGAAACAATTTCGCCTGCTTTATAAGAGCTGGGGAGGATAACGCGTAAAAAGTGCGGTGTAAAACCACTATTTTCTGTTTTTCCCTGCTCAATCAGAACGGATTCGGTTTTTCCGATAAAGGAAGCGGCATAGCGGTTTCGAAGCGCTGCAGCCTTTTGGATAAGCATTTTTGCCCGTGCTTCGCGCACATGCTTTGGAACGACACCGTCCATTTCAGCAGCAGGCGTGCCTTTTCGTTCGGAATAAGGAAAAACATGTATATTGCTAAAAGCTACTGTTTCGACAAACTGCATGGTTTCCTCAAAATAGGCATCTGTTTCTCCGGGAAAACCCGTTATAATGTCCGTGGTAACGGATACGTCGGGATGTATACCGCGGAGAGCATCCACCACATTTTTATATTCTTCTGTAGTATAACGACGATTCATGCGCTTTAATACGGCATCGGATCCGCTTTGTAATGAAATATGAAAATGCGGACAAAGCTTGGGCGTATCCGCAATCATTTCAATGAAGGATGCATCAAACGCCGTCGGATCAATTGAGCTTATACGGACGCGCTCAATTTCATCTATCGCACAAACGCGGCGTATCATTTCACCAAGATTTACATCCGTGCCGCGCCCGAAAGATGCAACATGAATACCTGTTAAAACAACCTCGCGAAACCCACGCGCAGAAAGAGTACGAACTTCTTGCAAAACCTTTTCAGGGTCACGGCTGCGTACGCGGCCACGCACATGGGGGATAATACAATAACTGCAAAAGCGGTCACACCCGTCCTGGATTTTTATAAATGCACGGTCACGACTTGAAAAATCCGTAACAGACATTTCTTCGTATGCTTTGAAATTATGCGGTGCATCCATACGTGTTTCGAGATTTCGTACTGCGTCCACAATTTCAGATTTATGGTTTACGCCCAAAATTAAGTCAACTTCAGGCATTTTTTCAAGTGTTTCACGGCTGGATTGTGCCATGCAGCCTACTGCAACCACAATACTGTCGGGGTTTTTCCCCTTGGCACGACGCAGGATTTGACGGCATTTTCTTTCGCTTTCTGCGGTGACGGTGCAGGTGTTTATAACATATATATCTGCCGCAGAATCAAAGCGTGTT
The DNA here is from genome assembly GCA_045578945.1 of Clostridia bacterium. Lineage (GTDB taxonomy): Bacteria > Bacillota > Clostridia > UMGS1883 > UMGS1540 > JAQXGO01. Next base: position 1,412 of record JAZNLF010000201.1, read on the forward strand.
ATCCCGTAACCTTCCTTGCGGAAAATGGACTCCATCGCGGCGGTTTCGTATTGATTCACACGGCAACCCAATGTATAAAAAGCAACAGTTTGTTTCATAAAAATTCCTTTACCTAATATTTTCTTCATTTTACCATAAAAACATGCGAAAGTCAACCAAAAAAGGATTGCCGACAAAAACTTGCCGACAATCCTTTGACTGTTAATTTGTTAGAATTATAATCCTTCTGTAAGGCGTTTGGTATCCAGTGCAATCATAAGTTCCTCGTTTGTGGGAATAACAAGTGTTTTCACTTTTGCACCGGGTGCACTTACATCTAAATCCTTGCCGCGCTGTGCGTTTTTCACTTCGTCAATTGCAAGACCGAATAAGGAAAGTTCTTCGCAAATC
>JAZNLF010000202.1:0-6721 GCA_045578945.1 Clostridia bacterium
TATAAAATTTTGTCACGAAGGGTTCTTTTTTCAGTATCCTTCGGCTTTTTCGTGCCCACAATATAAAGCGGCAGCGAAAAGGCGGGGGAAATAAAGAGGACTAAAAGATAGCCGATGTTGACATAATCCTGCGGCACAAGCGTCATAAAAGGCCCGATGCAAAGGCAGCGGTACAGGGCGCGCCATAAGGGTGCGCCGCCCGAAAGCACCAGGGGGATATACATAAGAAAGAACGGGATTTCCGCTATGAGCGCAACCACCGCACCCTTTAAGGGATAGGAAAAATCGGTGCTGTAGGATTGCCTGTCACGCTTACCCAGCTTCCACACCATATCACACTCGACGCCGAGGTACAAAGAGGAAACCATCGCCGAGAACACAATGCGCCCAAACATGCCGAGGCTATCAATAATTGGAATAAATATGGGGATGACGCACACGGTCAGAATATTAAAAAACATGCGATTTAAAAACAGTTTACCTGCAAACGAAACGTGGTGCTTCATAAAGTGCCTCCCAAATAAAAAGAATTTTATATTAGTATACACAAAATTTACAAAAAGGTCAAGAAAAACTGTTGCAAATTCTCGAAAGATATACTATAATAAGAGAAGTATATTAAAAAGAAGTGAATGGAATTTGTATCGTACAGTTATTTTTGATATGGACGGCGTTATCACCACCGAGGAACGCTATTGGGATGCCGCCGCCTATACAACCGCGGAATTTTGCGGCTTGCCGTATGAGGAGCCCGCAAAAATGCGTGCAAAGTTTTTTTGCAATGACCGCGTGATACCTCTTTTGAAAAATCAGGGCGTAAACACAAATTACGAGCTTTCATACCTCGCAATCGCGTTTTATGACGAGGATAGCGAAAAGCAGTACCAGACCATGGCAGCATACCCCTTGGAGGAGCTTTATAAAATGGCGCCCGCGCGCATTGCAAAGCGGCTTGGCATTCCCGCGGCGGAGGCGGTGCAGGAGGGTGCGTTTTGGGAAAGGCTTAAAAATGCGCTGCATGAGTGGTTTTTAGGCAGCGAACGCTTTACGGAATTTTACGGCAAAAAAGCCGTCGGCGGCAGGGCAGGGCTTTGCGACGCCGAGATGCCGCTTGTCGGCCTTGCGCCCCTGAAGGCTGTATTGGAAACGCTTTTTCAAAAAGGGGTGCGCCTTGCTATTGGCACGGGGCGGCCAAAGCCCGAGGCATATATGCCCCTTCGCGCATGGGGTGTTTTGGATTTGTTTTCCAAAGACCATATTATTTGTCTTTCACATATTCAGGCGGCGGAGGCGAAATTCGAATCGGTTTCCCTCAAAAAGCCGCATCCCTACAGCTTTATAAAGGCGTATTTCGGGGAAAGCTTTCCCGATGCGGACATTATAAACGGGAACTATCCGAAGGATTTTTCCGATTGCCTCGTGGTGGGGGACGCAGGTGCGGACCTTTTTGCCGCAAAGGCGCAGGGCGCAGATTTTGCCGCCGTTTTAACAGGCAGCAGCGGCAAGGCGGCGCGGCCGTTTTTTGAAGAGAATAACGCTACATATATTTTTGATGATATAACACACATTACAGAAATTTTTTAGAATAGGATGAGAAAAATGTCGAACATACCGAATATTTTATCCCTCTTGCGTATCCTGATGATACCCGTTGTGGCAATTTCCTTCTACCACGGCAATTATGCATCGGCGGCGATCGTCTTTCTGATTGCATGCTTTACAGATGTGGTGGACGGGTATTTGGCGCGCCGCTTTGGCTGGATTACGGATATCGGCAAGATTTTGGACCCCTTGGCGGACAAGGGGATGCAGCTTACCGTCTTAATATCGCTTGCAATGTGCGGCAGAATGCCCCGCGTGGCGGCGTATCTTGTGCTGATTAAGGAGCTTGCAATGTTTTTGGGCGGGGTGTTCCTCTATAAGCATCGCATTGTTGTGGCGGCAAACTGGTACGGAAAGGCGGCCACGGTCGTGATTTCCCTTTGCGTCACTACGGTGCTTTTGTTCTATGATTTTCTGCCTTCCGCTGTACTTATTATCGCACAATGGCTGCCTGTTTTTGCGGCACTCGGTGCATTTATCCTCTACTTTATCGCATTTATAAAAAGGGTGCGGGAGGGGAAACTAATTTGAAGGAGCATAACTACACCATACCGATAAACGAGGCACTTGAGGAAAACGTGCCTTGTTTCCTTTGTAAAATTGAGGCGGATTTGGAGGCGCGCGCTTTGGAATACTATATGGGCGCGGCGGTGATGGAGCCCGCGGTGCGGATTGAGATGAACGAAAAAGGCTTTTGCCGTACGCATCTTTCGGCTTTATATGAAGGGGCAAACAAATTGCCCTTGGCGCTTGCTTTGGAAACGCGTATGAAAAGCGTGCTGCAAAAATTAGAAAAAGCGCCGAAAAAAAGCGGTGCGCTGCACACGTGCGTGGTGTGTGACCGCGTGCATGGGCAGATGGAAAAGTGCGAGGAAAACGTGCTTTGGCTTCTGCGGCATGAGGCGGATTTTCTGCCGAAATATCTGGCAGGTGACGGCGTTTGTCTTTACCACTACCATCATATTACGGACAAGCTTCGCCGCGGGGAAGCGGCATTATATAAGGCACTACATACACATATGGTGCAAAGGCTTAAAAAAGAAAGTGCGGATTTGGAGCGCTTTCGCAATCTTTTCGATTACAGAAGCCGCGAAGAGGAGGGCGCGTGGGCAGCCGATGTGTTGCCGCGTGCCATAAAAACACTCGGTGCGGGAAGGGAGTAGACAATGGCAGGATTTTTGGGTATGTTCAATTTTGAAAAGCCGGGGCGCGGCATAGAGAAGGACGCGCCGCAAAAACGCGGGTTTTTTATGTTTTTTGATATTTTGCTCAGGCGCTTTTGGCGTATTATGACGCTGAGCCTTTCGTACACGCTCCTAAGCGTGCCGCAAATTGTCATTTTCTTTTTTGTGAGTCTTTTTCTGCAAGCCTTTCTCGGTTTTTACGAGGATGCTTCCGTGACTATATACGTCAGCATATATGCGACGCTGTTTTTCACCTGTTTTTTGGGAATGGGCCCTTCGGGCGCGGGGCATACCTATGTCCTTCGCAATTTTGCGCGTGATGACCATTCGTGGCCGTGGGAGGACTGCTGGAGCAATTACAAAAGCAATTTTCGGCAGAGTATAGCCGTATTCCTTTTGGATATCGTTGTCGTTTCCGTCCTTGTCGGTGCGGCATGGCTCTATCTTTCGGGCGCGTTGCCCCTGCCGCTGCCGCCGATTGTGACGGCCTCTTTCGGCCTTCTGGCGCTGCTTGCGCTTTTGGTGTATATTATGATGCACAGCTTTTTGTATGTTTTAATGGTTACCTTTGATATGAAGCTGGGAACACTTTTTCGCACCGCGTTTTCAATGACAATGGCAAAGCTTTTGCCCTGTATTCTTTTGTACGCGATTGCCGCAGGCGTTTTTGCGCTCTTTATGGCACTTTATTTTGTAAACACGGTATTTATTGCCTTGTTTGCCGCCTTGGGCTTCTCACTCGTTTGGTTTATCTGCACCTATTATGCCACCACGGCGGTGGATGCCTTTAAGATAGAGGCGGACAGACGCGCCGGGGCAGAATAAAAAAGATTAAAACGCCGCATGGCTGCATATACATGTAAAAAAGGAGGCTTCTTTACATGGAAAGTGCAACAATGGGCGTTTTGTTTTTTGCAGGAAGCTTGGTATTGCTTTCTGTTTTAATACATCTTTTGCGCCGACCGCTTTTTCTTCTGCTGCGCCTTATCGTGCAAACATCGTTTGGCACGGCAATACTCATATTTATAAACACGTTTTGCGGCGGCTTTTATGTGGGCATAAACCCCGTAACAATGCTGATAAGCGGCGTTTTGGGGCTGCCGGGTATTTTGGCGATGGTGCTTTTGCGCCTACTTTAGAAAATCAAGAATAGAAAGTGCGGCACGAATGCCGTCTATGGCGGCGGACATAATGCCGCCCGCATAGCCGCTGCCCTCGCCCGCGGGGAAAATGCCGTCAATATTGGACCTGCCGCGCTCGTCGCGCAGAATCCGAACGGGTGAGGAGCTTCGTGTTTCGGGCGCGGTCAAAAGCGCATCCTCCATGAAAAAGGGTGCTATTTTTTTGCCTAAAAGCGGCAACGCTTCCCGAAGAGCACTTGTGACAAACGGCGGCAGACAGCGGGAAATGTCCGCAGGCGTGACGCCGCGCGCATAGGTGGGCGAAACCGAGCCGAATTTTTCCGAGGGGCGTCCCTTTAAAAAGTCACCGACCGTCTGGCACGGCGCACGAAATGCACCGCCGCCGACAAAGTAGGCCGCGCGCTCAATCTCCGCCTGAAAACGAATGCCGTCAAAAACATCCGTGCCGAAATCCGCGGGGGTAATGCCGACTAAAAGCGCGCTGTTGGAATTTTCGCCGTCGCGCGCGTAATTACTGTAGCCGTTTGTGACAACGCCGCCTTCCTCCGAGGCGGCAGGAATCACATAGCCGCCGGGACACATGCAAAAGGAATAGACGGTGCGGCCACTAGGCAGATGACAAACAAGCCGATAGTCCGCCGCAGGGAAATATGCGGCGGCTTCTTTATAGAGGGCGCGGTCAATCGCGCGGCGCGGATGCTCAATGCGTGCACCGACCGAAAAGGGCTTTGCTTCCATCAAAACGCCCTTTTTCCGCAGAAGAGAAAAGGTGTCACGCGCACTGTGCCCGATTGCAAGGAGCATCGCTTTTGCGGGGATGGTGGAATCCCCCGCCTCTACGGCGCTGAGCGCGCCTGACGTTATCTTAAAATCCGAAAGCGCAGTATGAAAATGCACAGTGCCGCCCAGAACGCAAATTTCTTCGCGTATGCTTTTGACAACGCGGGGCAAGCGGTCGGAGCCGATATGGGGGTGCGCGTCATAGGCAATCTCGGGCGGCGCGCCATGCTCGATAAACGTATCGGTCACAAAACGAAGGAACGGACTTTTGACGCCCGTGCCGATTTTGCCGTCCGAAAACGTGCCTGCACCGCCTTCGCCAAACTGTACATTGGAATTTGGCGAAAGCTTGCCCGTTTCCATAAAGGTGCGGATATCCGCCGCGCGTTCCTCGGTGGTGCCGCCGCGCTCCAAAAGAATCGGGCGAAGCCCCGCGCGCGCTAAAATAAGACCGCCGAAAAGCCCCGCAGGGCCAAGCCCCACGACGACGGGGCGCGTGTCGCTCTCTGTTTTAGGGACTGTAAAGGGGGCAGGGGGCGTATAGTCGGGCGCATGGACAGGCACACGCGTGGTGACGGCGAGACTGTAGACATAATGGGGCGTTCGCCGCGCGTCAATCGAGCGCTTTAAAATTTTTATATCTTCTATATCCTTTTTTTGCACGGATAACGCCGCAGCGGCAAGGGACAAAAGGTCCCCGCCTTCCGGCGGTACTTTTACGGAAATTTGTTTTTGCATAGCGGTACACTCATTTCTTTCTCAGATATTCATAGTATACCATTTCTATTGGCATCCGTCAAACAAAAAGAAAAAATTTGAATTTATTGCAATTTTTAGTGTAACATGATATAATTGACGCATACAGAATTTACATGGAGGCGTGCAAAATGAGAAAAGTAGAATTTGCAGGCAAAATGCCCGACCCCTTTCGGAAGCCGGACGGGACGAGAATGTCGCCCGAGGAATGGAAAGAAAAAAGAGACGAAATTCGGGATATGGTTGTAGATTACGAATACGGCGGAATGCCTCCGCGGCCCGAGCATGTGGATTTTGAACGCATCAATGTGGGGCATGGCGGAGAGACATCCACATGGTATCGAGTAATGGCAGGGAATAAGGATAAGTATATCACTTTCTGTCTCGAAATTATGAAAAATAAATCTGACGATGAGAAATATCCCGTTCTTCTGACAGGAGACGCCTGCTATCAGAATCTGGAGAGCGATACGATGGCAGAGGCTTTCAAAAGAGGGTATGTTGTAGCCAAATTCAACAGACTGGAGCTTGCAAACGATACAAAAGAACGAAAAGGCCCCCTTTTCGACTTGTATGCGGAACACCCCGAATTTACTGCCATTTCTGCATGGGCGTGGGGGTACAGCGTTTGTATGGATGTGTTTGAAAAGCTTCCGTTTACTGACGAAACAGAGGTTGGGATTACGGGACATTCCCGAGGCGGGAAGACGGTTATGCTTGCCGCGACCGTAGATGAGCGTATAAAATATGTGTGCCCGAATAACAGCGGATGCCACGGCGCTGTTTCTCACAGATGCCATGTCATAGATCAGGGGGAAATCAAAAGAAAATCAGAAAGAATTTCCGATATGATTGTCAACCTCCCCGCATGGATGGGCCCCAAGCTTTGGGAATATGCAGATAACGAAGATAAACTTCCTTATGATATGCACTATTTCGGTGCTCTTATTGCACCGCGGTATTATCTGCAGTGCGAGGGCATGCAGGATTACTGGATTAATCCCATAGGTGCGTGGCAAAATTTTTGCGCCGTAAAAGAATGTTACAGATATCTTGGCTGCGAGGGGAATGCAGGGGCTTGGTTCCGCCCGGGATTTCACCGCCATCAATTGCCTGATTTTACTGAATTTATGGATTTTATGGACAGAGCAAGGGCGGGATTGCCTTTGGCAGAACACCTTTCTGTCAATCCGTATCCCGAAATTGAAAAGAATTTTGACTGGTAACAGAGAAAGTCAAACGGCTTTTGACGCAGGC